>JAZQNZ010000222.1:0-2025 GCA_045627665.1 Oscillospiraceae bacterium | reverse complement strand
CGGCTCGGACAAGGGGGAAACCATATGGACAAAGAGATCAATCTCGGCATCGACATCGGCTCGACCACGGCCAAGCTTGTGCTGATGGAGGATGACGGAATTACATACGAGCGCTACGAGCGCCATCTTTCCCGCAGCCGGGTGACCACGCTGGATCTGCTGCGCGCGCTTGTGTCCGAACGCGGCGACCTTACGGTGTCGGCGGCGGTGTCCGGCTCGGCGGGCATGGGACTTGCCGAGAGCGCGGGACTGGACTTTATTCAGGAGGTTTACGCCACGGGCGAGGTCGTCCGCCGCATGGCGCCGGACACCGGCGCGGTCATCGAGCTGGGCGGCGAGGACGCAAAGGTCATCTTTTTCGCCGGCGGACTGGACGAGCGTATGAACGGCACCTGCGCCGGCGGTACGGGCGCATTCATCGACCAGATGGCGGTGCTGCTGAACATGAGCGTGGACGAGATGGACGCGGAAAGCCTGAAATCCGAACGGCTCTACCCCATCGCCTCGCGCTGCGGCGTGTTTGCCAAGTCGGATATTCAGCCGCTGCTCAACCAGGGCGCCCGCAAGGCGGACGTTGCCGCGAGCATCTATCAGGCAGTCGTGGATCAGACCATCGTGGGACTCATTCAAGGGCGGAAGATCGAAGGGAAAGTCATGTTCCTCGGCGGCCCGCTGCACTACTGCGAGGGACTGCGCCGCCGCTTCCGCGAAACGCTGGAGCTGACCGACGAAACCGCGATCTTTCCCGCGTACGGGCGCTTTGCCGTTGCCATGGGCGCGGCAATGTTTGCCCGCGGAAAGGATACGCTGAAGCTTTCGGAGCTGATCTCCCGCATCGAAAACGCCGCGCAGAGCGAGCACGGCGGCGTTTTGCGCACACCGCCGCTGTTTGAAAGCGAGGCGGAGTATGCCGCGTTCCGCGCCCGCCACGAGAAAGCATCCGTGCCGGAGCGCGATATTTCAGGCTATGCCGGACGCGCATGGCTCGGCATCGACTGCGGCAGCACCACCACCAAGATCGTCCTCCTCGCGGAGGACGGCGCGATCCTCTATTCCTACTATGATTCCAACCGCGGCGACCCGGTTTCCCTGCTGCATGAGCAGCTTACGAAGCTGCGCTCGCTCTGCGGCGAGCGGATCGACATCTGCGGCAGCGCCGTGACCGGCTACGGCGAGGAGCTGGTGCGCGCCGCGTTTCGCGTGGACGAAGGCGTTGTGGAGACCATCGCGCACTACACCGCCGCACGCCATTTCCGCCCGGACGTCGATTTTATCCTCGACATCGGCGGACAGGACATCAAGTGCTTCCGCATCCGAAACGGCGCGATCGACAGCATCATGCTCAACGAGGCGTGCTCCTCCGGCTGCGGCTCGTTTATCGAGACCTTTGCGCGCTCCATGGGGCGCGGCATCGCGGAGTTTGCGCAGCTCGGCCTGTTTGCGAAAGCACCGGTCGACCTCGGCTCCCGCTGCACGGTGTTCATGAATTCCTCCGTCAAGCAGGCGCAGAAGGACGGCGCTTCCGTGGAGGATATTTCTGCGGGACTGTCCATGAGCATCGTCAAAAACGCACTTTACAAGGTTATCCGTGCCGCATCGCCCGACGAGCTGGGCAGGTGCGTTGTGGTGCAGGGCGGCACATTTTATAACGACGCGGTGCTGCGCGCCTTTGAAAAGGAAATGGGAACGGAGGTCATCCGCCCGGCCATCGCGGGACTCATGGGTGCTTACGGCGCTGCGCTGCGTGCCATGCGATTTGAAAAAAGCTCGCTGCTCACCGCGCAGGAGCTTGCCGACTTTACCCATGCGGCGGCCTCCTCCGTCTGCGCCGGCTGCGCCAACCACTGCCGCCTGACGGTCAACCGCTTTTCCGACGGCGCACGCTTTGTCTCCGGCAACCAGTGCCAGAAGGCGCTTGGCGTGAAGGAGAGCGAAGCGCTTCCGAATCTGTACGCATGGAAGCGGGACTTCTTCTCCGCGCTCAAGCCCGTCGCCGGGCCGCGCGGGAAGATCGGAATGCCGCTT
>JAZQNZ010000221.1:0-15071 GCA_045627665.1 Oscillospiraceae bacterium | reverse complement strand
GTACGCCTTTGAGACGATCACAGGCACGGACTATGCCTATCCCTTTGCGGCAACCTATGATTATTTCGCCGATGATTACGCCAGCTTTGCAAACCTTGAAAGCAACTTTACGGAGGCGATGCAGACCAACGGCGGCACTTTCGTTTTCAAATCCGATGCGAAATACGCCAATGTTCTGCGGGAAGGCAGCATTGAGTTCGTCACCGTTGCAAATAACCACATGGACGACTTTCTTGCGCAGGGCAGAGCGGATACCTGCGCCGCGCTGGACGCCGTCGGCGTAGAATGCGCAGGCGACTGCGAAACATATCTCTTCCAGCGGGACGACGGTCTAAAAATCGGCATATACTGCCAGCTTTATCCCGAACTGGAGGGGCCCGAAAAAACCGTTGCCGGCGTGGAAGCGCTCAGGGAAGCCGGTGCAGAGCTGATTATCTGCGCACTGCACTGGGGCATTGAGGGCAGCTACAAGGTGCTGGCAAGTCAGGAAGCCGTTGCCTATGCCGCCATTGACGCAGGTGCGGACATTATCTGGGGCAGTCACCCCCATGTTCTCCACCGCGTTGAGGAATACCGCGGCAGGTATATTCTTTATTCGATGGGCAACTGGAGTTTCGGTGGCAACACTGCCCCGCGTGACCGCGACACTGCCATTGCGCAGATCACGGTCTGCCGTGAGCCGGACGGGACGGTCAGCCTTGCCGCGCCGGAACTGATCCCCTGCAAGCTTTCCGGTCATGACGCCTATAATGACTATCAGCCGCAGCCGTACGACAAAGACAGCGCGGAATACGCCCGTGCAATGAGCAAGCTGGACGGAAGCTTCGCCGGCCCGGATCTCAGCATTGATTACAGTGCCTTCCATTGAAGGGAAAATTTTCCGGAACAGCACAGATACGAAATATGATGCAATTTGAAAGTATGATTTCAATGTGCAATCAGATATTGATACAGGAGAGATAACATGGCTAAATTTTGCGTGAAATGCGGAAAACCGCTACCGGACGGAGTTGACATCTGTCCGGAGTGCAATCGTGCTGCCGCGCAGGAGAGCGAAGCCGCACTGTTTACCCGCATGACGTCGGAAACTGAGATTTGGAAAACGTCGGAGCCCGCCAAAACGCGCGTGAAAAAGGTTCGGATCAAGACCGCGCGCGGCAGCCGCAAAAACATTGCCGTCTTTGCCGGTGCGGGAGCCGCAGTGATCCTTGCCGTTGTGCTGATTCTGCTGTCTCAGCCCGCAAACCGCGTTGTCCGCGCGATTCGCAGCGGCGATATTGACCGTGCGCAGGAGATTTTCTGGAATTCAGCCGCCCTTGCGGAGGGTGAGAGCGTTCCGAAGATCGACAAGACGCTTCTGGCAGCAGCGGAGAAGCTCTGCGCCCAGTATGCAAACCACGAGATCGACGGCGACTACGCCGCGGAAACGCTAAGCAAGCTCGGTACGTTCGGCAGCGGCGCAGCCGCCTTGCTGGAGGATACATACGCCGAATTCCGAAGCTACAGCGCTTCGCAGCAGCACATGGTAAATGCGGAAAACATGGTGAAAAACGGCAAATACCTCGATGCACGTGAGGAGTATCTTCTCGTGATCGAATCGGACGCCGACTATGCCGCGGCTCAGTCCAAAGCGGAGGAGTGCCTTACCCTTTACGGCGAAAGCATCGGAGAAAAAGCGGACGCATGTATGTCGGAATACGACTATCGCGGCGCCATTGCGCTTCTGCGCGAAGGAAACGACATCCTTTACGGCTATGATACCTTCAGCGAAGTGATCGATAACAAACTGCTGGAATGCTACGACGAATATGAAGAGTATATCCTCATTGAAGCGGAAAACCTTGCTGCGCTGAAGGATTATGATGCCGCCGTTATACTGATTAAGGACAGCGTGGCGGACTTCGGTTCCCATGAAACAACGCTTCCCGGCGTGCTGGAGGAATATGAAAAGCTCGCCTTTGATAAGCTCCTGAGCGACGCCTGGGATCGTGCGGACGAATTCTATAACGTCGGTTCTTATGCAGAAGCATTTTCCGAACTGGAGTCTGTTAAGGAGATCGTCGAAGTCAGCGGCGACAGAGTTGACGAGGCTGTCAAGGCTCTGGAGGGCCGCTTTACCGAAGATATCTGCCGCGAGGCAGAGGAAGCCTTTGCGGGTGAACGCGGCAATCTGGAGGATGCGATCGCACTGCTTGACGCTGCGCTCGAAGCCCGTCCTCTGGAAGATATTCAGACATATCGTGACCATCTGGCAGAGTATCTTCCGCTTTCTCTCGTCACGGCGGCGTATTCTGCGAAGGACGGTACTGTCTTCCGCAACACCGGCAGCTTTGAGAGCATTGTCGGCACTACCATCGAAGACGGATGGGTCTGGGGCGAAAACGGCGCAGAGATCACGTTTGCACTTGACGAGGCGTATGACCTCTTTACCTGCCGCTTTGCGACACGACGCGATGACAATGCGTCCGCAGGGGGATACTTCGAGGTATGGGCAGACGGCGAAAAGCTCTACCAGGCCGATAAGCTTTACCACTTCCAGAAAGAAGTGCGCGACATTTCCGTCGATGTGACCGGCTGCAGCGAGCTGAAGCTCGTGATGCTCTGCGACTATCATGCAAGCACGACCGAAAACGGTTACTGCTATCATGGCATCTGCAGCCCCGTCGTCACAAAGAATATCGAGAGCGCCACGCACGGGAATTGATACTGACCGGCCGACTGCGGCGTGTACGGTTCTCTCGGACTGTACACACCGCAGCGGCTTTTTAACAGCGCAGGCTAAGAAAATGCTTCGGAAAGCAGGCAAAGGAGGACGCATCATGCAAGACGGATATTTGAGCCTGACGGCGCCGGTTTTTAATATTCAGACCTATTCGATCCACGATGGGCCCGGCATCCGCGTAACGGTGTTTCTCAAGGGCTGTCCGCTGCGCTGCCTCTGGTGCGCCAACCCGGAGTCGAATCTTGCCGAGCCTCAGTTGATGGCTTACGCCGGAAAATGCACCGCCTGTGCGCGCTGTGTCCCTGCGTGTGAAGAGGGTGCCGTCACCATCGGCAGGAAAAACAGAAAGATGATTTCTCTGACCGACCGCAGTCGCTGCGTAAACTGCGGCGCCTGTGCAGACGTCTGCCCGAACGAGGCACGCGAGCTTGCCGGAAAGCCGATGACAGTGGAGCAGGTTCTGAGCAAAGTCCTGCAGGACAAGCTGTTTATCGACGCCTCCGGCGGCGGTATGACCATCAGCGGCGGCGAATGTCTGATGCACCCGGAATTTACCGAGGCGCTGCTGTTTGCCGCACACGAAGCCGGGCTGCACACTGCAGTGGAAAGCTGCAGCTTTGCCCACCGCGACGTTGTAGATCGTGTCTTTCGGCACGTGGATCTGGGTCTGCTGGACGTGAAGCACATGGACAGCGACCTGCACCGAAAATACACCGGCGTTCCGAACGAGCCGATACTTGACAATATCCGTCATGTTTACCATGAGCTTAAAGTCCCCGTGATCGTCCGCATTCCGGTTATCCCCGGCTATAATGACAGCGATGAAAACATCGCCGCAACCGCGCGCTTTGCCGCGGAGGAACTCGGAAAGGATGTCGCGGTCAATCTGCTGCCCTACCACCGTATGGGCGAAAGCAAAAACGAGAGTCTCGGCAAGGTTATGGACTTCTCTATCGACATTCCCTCAGACGAGCATATGCAGCATCTGCTGCGCATCGTTGAAGGCTTTGGCTTGAAGGGACAGATCGGCGGCTGAATAGAATCCATCCCCCCGGCAGCATCGCTGCCGGGGGGGGGATTCTCATTGTTGCATCGTTTCCTCAAAAGGGCAAAAAAAAAGACACGACATTGTCGTGTCTCTTTTTGTATGGAGCGGCCTACGAGGCTCGAACTCGCTACCTCCACCTTGGCAAGGTGGCGCTCTACCAGATGAGCTAAGGCCGCATCACAGAACAGCATTTATTATAGCACATCCGAAAGATTTGTCAAGAGCAAATCAATAAATTATTCCATTTTTTCTGCAAATATTGACGGAGCGGGCGGCGCAAGCGGCACGGGAGGCTCATTCTCTTCAGCGGGGATTTCCGTCTCTGCAGGAAATTCCGGAGTCGGAGTCTCGTCGACCACGGCAGGCGGGGCAGACGGATCGCCTGTTTCCTCCCCCGATCCTGCAACATCGGAATAGGTCAGCCGTCCGCTGCATACGGGATACTCGTCCGTATCCCAAATATATGTTCCCCAGATACGGTCATCGCTCAGCAGAAATGTACCGGCAGGGTTTTTTGCAAAGGCAGAAACGTCTACGTGGTAGTAATCGCCGTCCAAACAGATCATATTCCAAAAGTGCGGCTCCGCGCCCATCGTTCCGATACTGCCCTCCACCACGGTGCATTCGATCCCAAGTCTCTGACACAAAGCGCTGTAAGCCAGCGCAAAGCCCTTTGAATCTGCCTGCTGGTTCATATATGCTCCGTAGGCGGTGCTTGCGTAGAGGGTTTTGTCGCTCGGCTCGCCACAGTGGCTGCTCAAATATGCCGCCGCCTCCAGCGCAAGCTGCGGCTGTTCGGTTTGAGTCAGGGCTGCAACCGCATCGTGGAGCTTCCCATCCAGCGCAAGAGACATCGGAAGCAGGCGAATCGCGGGAGCCGAATAGTCGATATGAATATCGTAAACGCGGTTTTCGCCTTCGCTCGGGAAGGATTCCACTTCAATTTTCGGCTCAAATACCGTTGTCACCGGATCGTCGAAATAATGACGGTGGAGGGTTTTGAGAATATAATTTTCATCCACTGCGGGCGAAAAGATTCGAATCACTATCTCAGGCCGATAGCTGTCAACGGCAGCGAACAGCCGTTCATCAACGTCAGACTGCGCGTTGCAGTACTGAATATCCTGAATTTCTTTCGCAGTACGTTTATATGTAAGATATATGTCCGCTACATAGTAGGAAACGACACGGTTGGTGTCATACGTCAGTGTATCCACAGCATAAGCGCCGAGTGGATTTGTCGTTCGGATCTCAAAGCACGCCGCCGCAAGATCCTCGCTGGGGCGCCCGGAATAGTCTACGAAACTGAATTCCCCGTGTTCCTCATGCAGGATGATCAGGTTGGTCAGCGCCGTTTTCAGCATATTGTAGTTGCTGATCTCGGTCGCCGTCCCGGAGCGCACTCCGAGATCACCCGAAAAGTCCTCCTCGTGATAATACTCTTCCTCAAACGGAGAAGCGCAGCCGCAGCAAAGCAGCAAGACCATCAACGCAGTCAGCGAAATCAGAAGCTTTCTTCTCAAGTCGTCCCCTCCTCCCCTGCGGTTTCAGTTATCATCACCGATATAGGAAAAGCCCTTTCCGAAGACCTCACGCGAATCGCTGACGATCATAAACGCTTTTTCGTCGATCTCTTCAACAAGCCGCCTCAGTTCCACGATCTGCTGCTGCTTGATCACACAGAGAATCACATTTTTCTCTTTGCCGCTCCATGCGCCTTCCCCGTGGAGGAACGTCACGCCGCGTCCGAGCTCATCGATGATCGCATCCTTGACGGCATCGCTCTCGTCCGTAATGATATAGCAAACTTTACTGTTCACGGCGCCATACAGAACCAGGTCGATCATTTTCGACGCGATAAACATACAGATGACGGCAAACATGGCGCTGTCGTATCTCTTGAAAATCACGGCGAACGCAACGATCACAACAACATCCAGGCCGAGGATAAAGGTGCTGAAATTCACATAGGGATATCTGCGGCGCAGAAATTTCGCAACGATGTCCACCCCGCCGGTCGTTGCGCCGGCCTGATAGATGATACCGAGGCCCACGCCCTTGATCAGTCCGCCGTAGATCGCACCGAGCAGCGGTTCGTGGGTGATCTCCAGCGGTGCAAGCGCAAACAGGTCAACCAGCACGCTGGAAAGTACCGTTCCCGCGAGAGAGGCGACAATGAATCGGAGTCCGAACTTTTTCCACGAAAAAATAAACAGCGGAATATTGATTACCAGCGTCATCACGCCAACCGGAAATCCGGTCAGGTAGTTGATAATCATCGCCAGGCCTGTCACGCCGCCGGTGGCAACGGCATTGGGATAGAGAAAAAACTGGAACCCCGCAGCATAAAGCGCGGAGCCGAGTATGATTTTCAGGTATGTGAGAGCATAGGATGCAGCTTTGCTTTGCATGAAAAACCACCTCTGTGCGCAAAAAAGCAAACCGAATCAACGCAAAGTGAATCAGCCCGCCGGGCATCTGCGCTGAAATACCCTCGCCCCGACGCAGAAAATGTCTTTCCCTGCGGTCGGGGCTGCGAAAGGCAATATGATTGAAACGTCAGCTTACGTTTCATCCAGAAGGGAAAGCTGTTCGTTTCCCTTATCTTCTTCCTTCAAAAGTGCGCCAAGCGCAGGAATACTGCGGACGCGATACCGCGCTGTATCCTGAATATCGGTCGCAGAAAGGGCCTGTGCCGCGGTCAGGCGGAAGCGCGGCTTGATCTTCATCAGGCCGACACCCTGCGCAGACCGGCTGGTGATCGGCTGCAGAAGCGCCGTGTTGAATATCAGCGCCCTGCCTTCGCTGGAAAATGCAGCGATCTCCATCTCCTCTTCCAGCGGCAAAACGCAGACGAGCGGGCTTTTGTCGCTGCAGGCGCCGGTCAGACGTTTGCGGTTTGTCTTGGTCGCATAGCTCTCCAGCGGAACGCGCGCGACCTTGCCGTTTTCGTAAAACATGAGGATCTGCGCTGAATAATCGCCGGGAATGATCGTATCAACGACCGATTCACCGTCATCAAAGCCAAGCTTGGTCGGAAGATAAGTTCCGAGCTCGCTGGCCTTGGTATTTTCAAAATCCGCGATCCGCGCTTTATAGCACTGCTGTCTGTCCGTAAACACAAGGATCTCGCTGCGGTTCGTCGTTTCAAACGTACGCGCCAGGGCGTCGCTTTCCTTGAATTTCTGCTCGCTGCTCATGCGCAGGCTCTGCGGCGTGATCTTTTTGAAGTACCCCTCCCGCGTCACGAACAGTGAAACGGGATAGTCCTCAACCGCATCTTCCTCGCTGAATTCGTCCACTTCCTCCGTGAAAACGATGCCGGTGCGGCGCGGTTCGGCATACTTTTTCATTACATCCTTCAGCTCGCCCGTAATGATGCCCCGGATCCTGCGCCGGGACGCAAGCGTATCCTCCAGATCGGCGATCTCCTTTTCAAGGGCATCGGTCTCTTCCACGCGCTTGAGGATATATTCGCGGTTGATGTTGCGCAGCTTGATCTCCGCAACAAATTCAGCCTGGATCTGATCGATGCCGAAGCCGATCATCAGGTTGGGAACGACATCCGCTTCCCGTTCCGTTTCGCGGATGATGCGGATGGCCTTGTCAATGTCAAGAAGGATCTTGCCGAGACCTTTCAGAAGGTGGAGCTTGTCCTTTTTCTTGGTCAGATCAAAATATACCCGGCGCTTAACGCACTCCGTGCGCCATGCGATCCACTCGTCAAGAATGTCCTGCACGCCCATCACGCGCGGGTTGCCGCCGATCAGAATATTGAAGTTGCAGGCAAACGACTCGGTCAGCGGCGTCAGCTTATTCAGCTTCTGCATCAGCTTCTCCGGGTCTGTTCCGCGCTTGAGGTCAATCGTGATCTTCAGACCGCTCAGATCGGTCTCATCCCGAATATCGCTGATCTCGCGGACCTTGCCCGCCTTGGAAAGCTCCACGACCTTTTCAATGATCTGCTCCGCGGTGGTGGAATACGGGATCTCATAGACCTCGATCATATTTTCCTTCGGCAGATAGCGCCAGCGGGAACGGATCCGGAAGGAGCCGCGGCCGGTTCGATAGATGCTTTCCATCTCGGCAGCGTCATAGATAATCTCGCCGCCGGTCGGAAAATCGGGTGCGGGAAGGGTGGAGAGAATCGAATGCTCGGGGTCGTTGATATAGGCAATGGTCGTTTCGCAGACCTCGCCGAGGTTGAAGCCGCAGATCTGGCTCGCCATGCCGACGGCAATGCCCATGTTTGCGCTGACAAGCACGTTCGGGAAGCTGGTGGGCAGCAGCGTCGGCTCCTTCATGGTGCCGTCATAGTTGTCCGCCATATCGACGGTATCCTTGTCGATATCCTTGAACAGCTCGGCGCAGATGGCGGAAAGCTTTGCCTCGGTGTATCGCGGTGCAGCCCATGCCATATCGCGGGAATAGTGCTTGCCGAAGTTGCCCTTGGAATCCACAAACGGCGTCAGCAGCGCCTCATGGCCTTTGGAAAGACGCACCATCGTGTCATAGATGGCGGCGTCGCCGTGGGGATTCAGCCGCATTGTCTGCCCGGCGATGTTTGCGCTCTTTGTGCGCGCTCCGGTCAGAAGACCCATTTTATACATCGTGTAAAGCAGTTTTCTGTGGCTCGGCTTAAAGCCGTCGATCTCCGGAATGGCACGGGAGATGATGACGCTCATTGCATAGGGCATATAGTTCGTCTCCAGTGTTTCGGTGATCGGCTGCTCCAGCACCTGCGCGTGCAGACCCATAACGTCGGGATTGACGGCGGGCTTGTTCGTCTCCGGTTCCGTTTTTCTCTTTGCCATTGGTCTCCATCCTTCAATAACGGTAGTTTTTTGCTTACAGGCACAGGGAAACGTTTATCCCTGTGCCTGAACATTTAAAGTATTCGCTGTCTCAGAAACCGAAATATCCAAGCTCTGCAGGGGTGGGTATCGCAAGAATGTCGGACATATCGAGGGTATTAAGATCCAGAACAAGCGCGTCCTTATCGGGTGCGGTACGCGGCAGCTCGGTGGTCTTGGCTGCGGTGGCATTGACCTTCATGTCGATCGCAAACATATCCTGCATATCGAACAGCATGGTTGCGGACGCCTTGGTCTGGTCGCCGGTAACGTTCATAACGAACTTCAAGCCGTCGCTTTCGATATGGATCGAAGTTTCGCTTGCACCGTTATTCTTAAACACCATCTTGATGTCGCAGACGTCAAGCGACTCACCGACAAATTCCTTGATGCCGTCCGGCTTCAGGGTATAGCCGTCAGCGGTCTTGGTGAAGCAGTCGTCGCCCATCATAACGTTCAGCATTTGTGCGGTTTCCAGAATACTCTCGCAGGAATACACGCTCTCGGAAGCGGTGGACATCTCGTAAATCAGAGAACCGACGGTCATACCCTCTGCGCCGGCAAGCGTGCCGAGCATGGCGGCGTCAAAAGAAAACAGGAACCATGTGTTTGCGGGAAGCTGCGACTCGGAGCCGGTCAGAATGGGAAACAGCGCATTGAGTGCGGGGCTGCTGATATAGAATTTTCCGGTCTCGCCGTTGAGCAGCGCGGAATACTCAGTCTTACTGACGGCAGCCAGCAGAGCAGCATCTTCTTCACTCATGCTCTCTTCCTCACCCGAGAGTTCGGAGGTAAGCATGGCGGCCAGCTCGCTCATATCCATCTTTATGGTCACATCGGCATTCATGCCGCAGCTCAGACCGGAAATGTCCATGGTCATGTTTGCGGTCTTGTCGCCCTTTTCGCTGTCATACATCTTCAGGGAGCCGGTCATGGTGCCGGTGGTCTTGTATGCAGTGTCATCAACCTTGTTTGCTTTCATCAGATTGTTGAGAATCGTGAAGTTGCTGTCGATCTCGGAGATCATGCGCTCGGAATCAAGAATAACGGCAGTTCTGAAATCGGAATCCCAGTACACTTCAAAGCCAAGCGCCTGCGAGAAGAAACGCAGCGGGACGTAAGTACGATCCTGCTCAATGTAGGGAGCAACATCCATTTCGAAGGTGGTGGTGGCGGTTCCGTCGGTAACGGTCGCGGTGGTCTCGCCGGGACGGAACGTAATGGTCTTGTTCAGACCGGTGGTCAGAATGACGGTGCCGTCCTGCCAGTCGACATTGGCGGTGCCGGTGAACTCGGCAACAGCGCGGACAGGGATCATGGTGCGGTCATTTTTGATGACGGGCTGTGCGTCGGGAAACTCAACATACTCGTCCATCAGCATCACACCGACGCCGTCTTCCGGGCCGCCCATGGCGACGCGCTGCTCCTTGACGAATGCAGCATACCACTCGGCGAAATAGGCATCCTCCGCCTCTTCCTCGGTGGCGCCGGGGTTGGCTGCGAGGTAAGCGGCGACAAACGCTTCTTCCTCAACAGCTTCAGCGACCATCTCGTAGTATTCGTCTTCTGTCATCTCCCACGCCTGCAGAAAGTCCGCAAGGCTTTCATAGCCGTACTGCTTCCACTGGGGAGGCGTGGTGTCCTTGCCGGCGGCAAACGTCGGGCAGGCAAGTGCAAAGCACATGGCCAGCACAAGGATCGCGGAAATCAGTGTTCTTTTCTTCATTTTTTCTCCTTTCAAACGTCAACGTCTGTTTTTTGATAATGCGGCACAATGTCCGCGTTAACACAAGCTTACTTCTTCCGCCGTCCCGCTTCCGGAAACAGCGCCTTGTGACAATGCGGGCAGCGCTTTACCGTAACGCACTGCCACAATATCACACGTCCGCAATGCGGGCAGCGGATAAATGCAAAAATGAAAAATGCGGTAATGACCGCACTGACGATCGCCGCGAGCGCAACGCTCATACCGTCCGTGCCTTCAATTTCAAGAATAAGCCCCGCAACGCAGAGGATCAATGTAACGATCAGCAGGCATTGAACGATCTTCTGTGCCGTCTGAAGCGGCATTTTTTCTTTCATATGTCCCCTACCCTTTCAGGAAATATCCGCAAGCTCAAGGAACTTGTAGCCATTTTCCGCAATATGGTTTTTGCGCCCTGTCAGATCGTCGCCCAGCAGCAGGTCAAACATTGCCGCCGTCCGCTCCACGTCCTCCGGCATCACCTTGATGAGGCGGCGCGTTTCGGGATTCATGGTGGTAAGCCACATCATATCCGCATCGTTTTCGCCGAGACCCTTGCTGCGCTGGATCGTGAGCTTCTGCCCGTCCAATTCCGTAAGAATATCGGTTTTTTCCGCTTCGGAATAGGCAAACCACGTTTTTCCCTTGCAGCCGATTTCGTAAAGCGGGGTTTCCGCGATATAGACGTAGCCCTCGCGGATCAGCGTCGGCGTCAGGCGGTAGAGCATCGTGAGGATCAGTGTGCGGATCTGATAGCCGTCCACGTCCGCATCGGTGCAGATGATAACCTTGTTC
Source organism: Oscillospiraceae bacterium (assembly GCA_045627665.1). Lineage (GTDB taxonomy): Bacteria > Bacillota > Clostridia > Oscillospirales > Oscillospiraceae > SVKR01. Next base: position 3,909 of record JAZQNZ010000221.1, on the reverse strand, counting down.
CAGCGGAGGTTGGCAAGGTCGAAAGAGGAAATGTCCTTGTTGTTTTTGGCGTTGACCTCCACGCCGCAGCCGAGGACTTTCAGCAGGTCGGTGATGATCTCGCTCTTGAAAATGCGGGCGTAGTCCGCCTTGAGGCAGTTCAGGATCTTGCCGCGCACCGGCATCAGTCCCTGAAATTCCGCGTTGCGGCTCTGCTTGCAGGCGCCGAGTGCCGAGTCACCCTCGACGATATAGATCTCGCGCAGAGACAGATCCTTGCTGCGGCAGTCCACGAATTTCTGAACGCGGTTGGCGATGTCCATCGTGCCGGTCAGCTTTTTCTTGATATTGAGCCGCGCTTTTTCCGCCGTTTCGCGGGAACGCTTATTGATGAGCACCTGCTCGGCGATCCGGTCGGCTTCATTTTTGTTCTCGATAAAGTAGATTTCCAGCTTCTCCTTGAAGAAGTCCGTCATCGCATCCTGAACAAATCGATTCGTGATCGCCTTCTTGGTCTGGTTCTCATAGCTGGTCTGGGTGGAGAAGCAGTTCGTCACCAGCACAAGGCAGTCCTGCACATCCTGGAAGCTGATCTTACTCTCGTTTTTCTGATATTTCCCGATTTTTTTGATGTATGCGTCGATGGCGTAGACAAACGCGGTCTTTGTCGCCTTTTCCGGCGCTCCGCCATGCTCCAGCCAGGAGGAGTTGTGGTAATACTCTATGCAGTTTACGGTATTGGAAAAGCAGAACGCGGCGGAGAGCTTCACTTTATATTCCGGCTTGTCCTCGCGGTCGCGGCCGCGGCGCTCCGTCTCGATGAAGTAGGGCGCGGTCAGCGCCTTCTCCCCTGCCAGTTCCGCCACGTAGTCCCGGATACCGTTATCGTACTTGAATTCCTGCGTCTCGAACTTATTCGCTCCCACCTGATTGCGGAAGCGGAAGGTCACCCCGGCATTCACGACGGCCTGCCGGCGCATCACATCCACAAAATACTCCGGCGGGATATTGATGTCGGTAAAGACCTCGATGTCCGGCTTCCAGCGGAAGCGTGAGCCGGTCTTTTTCCGGTCGGTCTCTTCCTTGATGAGCTCATGGCCCTTTTTGCCGACGGGCGCGCCTTTTTTGAAGTGCAGCTCATAGCGGAAGCCGTCGCGTTAGATCTCCGCATCGAAAAACTCGGAGGAATACTGCGTCGCGCAGGAGCCGAGACCGTTCAGTCCGAGAGAAAACTCATAGTTCTCGCCGGTATCGTTGGCGTACTTGCCGCCGGCGTACAGCTCGCAGAACACCAGCTCCCAGTTGAAGCGCTTTTCCTTTTCGTTCCAGTCCACGGGGCAGCCGCGGCCGAAGTCCTCCACCTCGATGCTCTGATCGTCGTAGCGCGTCACGGTGATGAGGCTGCCGTAGCCCTCGCGCGCCTCGTCGATGGCATTGGAAAGGATCTCGAATACCGCGTGCTCGCAGCCGTCCAGCCCATCCGAGCCGAAGATGACGCCCGGGCGCGTGCGGACCCGGTCCGCCCCCTTGAGCTGGGAAATGCTGTCGTTGCCGTATTCGGTCTGCTTTGTTCTCGTCATTCCGGTAACTCCTGTTCCGCGTAATCGTCAGCCGCACCCGGTGCCTTACCGGATAATCTTGCTGGATAATAATGAAATAATGAAATATTATAACCGAAGCAGGAAAAAAAATCAAGATATTGGGTTTACCAAAAAACTGACCCCCGCAAGGTGTAGCACGTCATCCGCGACAAAGCGGGACTGTCTTTGCAGACAGTCCCGCCGCGCCGGAAACCATATTCAACCTTCGCCGGCGCTGAACCCGTAAGATTTATGAACAGAGCTTCGCCGCACTGCAACGTCGAACACTTCGCTGTTCCGGTCGGTGTGTGACCATTCGCTGTCATTTTCCGTTCGGAAAACCGCACCGGTCTTGCGTCCGTAACGAACGCCGCCGTCCCGTCTTTTTTCGGGTCTGAAAATAGTATGGACACCGAATCGGAGATTAAACGCTGAAATTACTGGATAAACTTTTTTTACACCCGCGCTGCGTTTTCTGCATACGGGACTTGACTGCGGAGGTATAATAAAACATGGCTGCAAAATTCCGAAACAAGCGTGCCGAGCGGGAGCGCATCGCGCAGGCTGAGCAGGAGCTGTGTCTGCTGCGCAGCAATCTCACGGATGCGTATCGCATTTTCAACGGCACAACGGATCCCGTGCTTCTGGAAGCCAGCATCCTTGAGATCGGAGCGCTGCAGTCAAAATACAGTTGTATGCTTCGAAGCATCAAAGCAATGAACGGAGAACCCCAACATGGAAAAATACATCATTCTGATCGGTCTTGTCCTGCTGCTGATTGCGGGCGGGCTTGTGACCGTGCTGGTCAAGCTTCTGAAAAAGCCTCTCAAATGGGCATTTAAACTCCTGCTGCACGCACTGTTCGGCTTTGTGTTTCTCTTCATCTTCAATTTTGTCGGCGCGTGGGCAGACCTCAGTCTCGAGGTAAACTGGCTGAACTGCATCGTTGCCGGTGCGCTGGGCGTTCCCGGTGTGATCGTTCTGCTCATCCTGAAATACATAGCCTGAGTTTCATCCGGGTCAGGCACAGGCAAACTTTCGCGTGCGCGTTTTTTCAAAACGCGCACGCGTCATCTTTCGCTCGGCACGCTCTCCGCGCTGCCGTAGATCATATCGTCGATATCTTTTCCCATGCTGTGACCATTCCTTTCTGCCATGCGTAAAGGCACAAAACAACCACAAAATAGATGGTCATAAGCGCCATGTTTTTCGGCTGCCGCTTCAACGGCGGGAAAAACGGCATTTTCTCGGAAAAGGTTGAAAGCCGTTTCAACCTTTTCTCCTCCCAAAAAAGCGGATATGACAGTATATGCGGGAACGGAGAAAAAGATTCGCAAAATTATTTCACGCTTCATTCTGTATGCAGCGTGATGCAGACAAGCTCGGGATTGTTCAGCAGGCGCGGGATCGGGGCGCTGCTGCCGAGTCCCCGTGAGACGACCATGCGGTACGTCCCGCTCGAATAAACACCTTCGGTGAAGTCCGGAAAGAACGCTCTTCCCGGGCCGAACACACCGCCGACGCCGGGAATCCGGATCAACCCTCCGTGTGCATGGCCGCAGAGGATCAGATCGACCGGAAGCGTCGGATACCGCTCCGTCCAGTCGTTTCTGTGCCCGAGCAAAAGCAGGAAATCGTCCGGTTTTTCCGCGCGCAGTGCGGAAACCACCGCATCCGGCTGCGGCATATCGCGGTATCCGTTCGGATCCTCCACGCCGGCTATGACGATTTCCGCTTCGCCGCGGGAAAACGTCATGTACTCATTCCGCAGATATGTAACTTCGGTCCGCGCGAAGATCTCGCGCAGCGGTTCTGTCAGTCCCTCGCTCCACTCATGGTTTCCGCTGACGTAGAAAACCGGCGCGATCTCCGACAGCGCCCCAAGCAGCCGCTCCGTTGCGGCAAGGTCGGTGTGCCGGTCGGCAAGGTCACCCGTCAGGGCGATGATGTCCGGCTCCGTCTGCGCGGCGGCGCGCAGCAGGTGCACATTGTCCCGCCCGAACGCCGCGCCGTGAATGTCCGAAAGCTGCAGGATGCAAAAGCCGTCAAATGCGTCGGGGAGCGAAGCACAGGAAAGCGCATACTGCGTCGTAACCGGGCGAAGCGCGCTGTCCGCGGCAAGGAGGACAAACAGCAATGTAAGAATCAGCAGCGCCCTCAGGGCGCTGCCGTTTCGTTTTTTTGTTCGCTTTTCGTGCATACGGCAAAATCTCCGGAGGAAAAGAGGATTTCCGCGCCGTCCGTCTCGCTGCGGTGCAGAATCTGAAGTCCGGCGTCATCCGGGTGTTCAAATTCAAAACCGTCAAATCGTTTCACGCGGCGGAAGGCTGCCTGCTCGTTCTGATACTCC
>JAZQNZ010000220.1:0-3376 GCA_045627665.1 Oscillospiraceae bacterium | reverse complement strand
AGATGTGCATGCCCGGCGATAACGTCGACATGAAGGTCGAACTGATCACCCCGATCGCTATCGAGAAGGGCCTCCGCTTCGCTATCCGCGAAGGTGGCCGTACCGTCGGTTCCGGCGTTGTCATCGAGGTCGAGGAGTAATTCCGAATCCTGTTAAAAATGCTCCGGCTTTTGCCGGAGCATTTTTTGCTTTTGCCGCTTTTGAGAGAAAACCGCCTTGCGGGAACACTTCCCGCAAGGCGGGTTTCTCAACTGTTTGCGTTTTCGGAATGAACAGCGGGCTGCATATGATTATTCAAACACGCCGCCCAAAACGTATTCTTCGAAGAGATCGCTGACCTCAACCTCAACGGGGCTGTCGCTGCGCATGGTATAGACGTAGGATACGGTCAGAGTCTCGCCCGGCTGGATATTTTCGTAAATCGCGTCATCGCTTTCAACGGACTCCGCAGGGAGACCGATTTCCATTTCGATGCCGTCCTGATATGCGCTGTAGAACAGGCCGTTTGCGTTGAATTCTTCGTCGGTGTTATTCGTGATCACAACATAGAACCGGAACAGCTCTTCATCGTCATAGCCGTAATCTGTCTCTGCGGAGTCGATCAGGACATACACGCCGTCCATATCGCCCTCCCATTCCATTTCATCCGTCCAAGTGGGATCGGTAATCGGCTTGATCTCCAAAGCGCTTGCGGGGGCGCCGATGAAAGCGTCGGAGCCGGAGACGCCCTCAAGGCAGTCGTCGTTGTCGCCGAGCCATTCCGTGACCTTGAAGTGGATATCGCCGCCCTCTTCGCTGTAAGCGAATTCATCCGCGCAGCGGATGGTCACACCGGGACGGACGCCCAGCATATGGTTCCAGTACTCCTCGACGGTGTCAACACCGCTTCGGTACTCGAGCTGCGCGCCATCCTGATATGCGAGAACATCCAGCGCTGTGCCGGGGGTAACAGTCTTGCTGCTGTTGTTGGTGAAATCGTAGTATACCCGGACGACCGGCTCGCCTTCATAGGAGACCGAGTTCTCAGCGCCCGTGATCTCAACATAGTATTCGCCGATGTTACCCTTCAGATTACCGGTCAGGGTACCGCCGGGCTTCTTGACGACGGTAGGAATATCTTCATCGTCGATCATTTCGCCGAACATATCGCTGAGCGCTTCCTCGATGCTGATGGTGTGGATGGAGGAGGTGTCTGCCTTGTCGCTGACGAAATAGACGTATACGCCGTCAAACTCCAGCTTGATGATGCCGTTTTCGATCGTGCCGTCTGCGGTGTCGCCGTCGATGGTGACGGAGAGCTTGGCGCCGTCCGCTGACCAGGTGCCGGTCATGGTTTCATCATCTGCAAAAAAGACCACAGCGCCTTGATCCTGCAGATCCATATATCCGCTCATATCCAGGTCGGAAGCGAGCAGGATATAGTCGTCCTCTTCGTAGGCGTACATCTCATATTTTCCGACATTTTCGTCAACCTTACTGCCGCCGCAGGCACAAAGGCTGATGACCATCAGCACGGAAATGATGAGTGCAGCAAAGCGTTTTCTTTTCATTTGTATTCTCCTTTTTATGGTTTTCAGCTTTCTGTTCTCAAAAACTTCCTATATTCTACTACGGTTCGGCTGAATTGTAAAGGAAATGCGACCATTGGCGATACCCAATTTAAATAATATTATACGGCATGGGCGGGACGGAATTATCGCTGCAGCGGACGCATGAAGCCGTCCAGCGCCGTGGAGTGAATGTCGCCGCCGATGACGCGGTTGTCATACACATACAGCACCGCCAAAACGTTTTCGCCGAGCTCGCTGTCAAGGACTCGATAGGTAAACAGCTCCACCTCCATGCCGCAGTAGTGACTGAGGTCGAAGCCCTGCTGCTTCTGCAGATCATTGTAGGATTCAAACACGCTGCTGAAGGAGCGGGGGATCACGGCGGACTCTTCGCGCAGGGCAGGCGTTTCAACTGTCCAGCCGCAGGCGGCGAGATAAGCCACGCGCGCTTTTTCGTTTTTCACGATCCCGTTCGGTTCGATGCTTTCGGCGGCAGCCGCGGTCTTTTGGCTGTGCGCGCCTGCCAGAAGGATGATGCCGATGAGGATCAGTCCGACCATTACAACGCAGAACGAGACTTTTTTTCTGTCGAATTTCAATGTGCAGATAAACAAATCATTCACCTCTTTGCAACAAGCGTATTCAAAAATACTGCGGAATATGTTATAGTTCATCATATACAGGAAATCATTTCGGCGGCGTGCGCCGCAAAGGGAGGATTGCTGCGACTGTGGCACTGACAAGACTGGACAAACTGATCGCGGACAGCGGCGCGGCATCGCGCAGCGAGGCAAAGATGCTCATCCGCGCAGGACGGGTGACGGTAAACGGCGTTCCCGGCCGCAGCGCCGAGGAAAAATATGAAGACAGCAGCGACATCCGCATTGACGGGGAACCCATTTCCTGCAGCGCAAAGCGCTATCTGATGCTGTATAAGCCGGGCGGCGTTCTCTCCGCGACGGAGGACGCAAAGCAGGAGACGGTGCTGGATCTCTTGACGCCGCAGCTTCGCCGTCAGGGGCTTTTCCCCGTCGGACGGCTTGATAAGGACACAACGGGGCTTCTGCTGCTCACGAACGACGGCGATTTCGCCCATCGGGTGATCTCACCGAAAAAGCACGTAGCGAAGGTGTATCGCGCGGCTGTGGACGGCATTCTGGATGAGACGGACGTAAAGGCGTTTGCGGATGGCGTGGCGCTGGCCGACGGGACAAAGTGCCTGCCGGCGGAGCTGGTGCTGCTGCGTCCCTCGGTCGGGCTGGTTACGGTGTTTGAGGGGAAATACCACCAGGTGAAACGGATGTTTGCATCGCGGGGAAAACACGTTACGGCGCTGCACCGGCAGAGCGTCGGCGGGCTGGCGCTGGATGACAAACTGCGGCCGGGGGAGTTCCGGGAGCTGACGGCTGCGGAGCTGGCTGCGGTATTTTCCGGCAAAACAATTTGTGAAAATGACGGAAGCGAGAATTGACCGCTTCCGTCTTTTTCCATACAGTATTGGAATTGTCATGAAGTTTTGCGAAATATTACAAATCTCTCCGTACAAATTATTATGAAATACACGATGAAAATAAAAAAGAACAAAGAATTTCACTTTTTTTATTGAAATTTGCACATATATCCTGTATAGTATAATTTGTATGATAAAAGAAAACTCAAAATAGCACCTTTTCGCAAAACATGATGCAAAAATGATGTTGAGGGAGGATATATACATGTCAAGCAGAATTTTTCAGAGTGTCATTATCCAGATGAAGGACGCGACGGATCGCGTCATCGGCGTTGTGGACGATCAGGGGTTTGTCGTTGCCTGCAGTGAGCTTACC
>JAZQNZ010000219.1:0-12107 GCA_045627665.1 Oscillospiraceae bacterium | reverse complement strand
AAGGATCGCAACCGTGCCGCTGTCGGTCTTGCGGCTGCGCTCGATCAAAAGCTGCTCCAGTGCGGGATCCAGCGCAATGATGGACACCGCTTCTTCGTCCAGAAACCGCTTTGTGATCACGCGGCTCATATTCTGGCGGATCTTTTCGATCAGCTCCTCCGTCGTGTGAACGGTTCTTCCGTAATCCGCCAGCGTTTCCATGATGGATGCCAGATTTTTGATGGGAACGTTTTCGCGCAGGAGGCCGGCGAGGATCTTCTGGAGGTCGCCGTAGGTAAACATCTTCGGAACGACCTCTTCCACCAGCGTCGGCTGCTGCTTTGCAAGGTTTTCCACCAGCATCTGAACCTGCTGGCGGTCCATCAGCTCGGCTGCGTGGGTTTTTATGACCTCGATCAGGTGCGTCGTGATGACGGAGGGCGGGTCGATCGTCGTGTAGCCGAGAAGCTCCGCCTTTTCGCGCTGCTTTTTGGTGATCCAGAGCGCAGGCAGGCCGAAGGTCGGCTCAACCGTTTCGATGCCGCTGATCGTCTCCTCCACACCCTCGGAGTTGATGGCGAGATAGTGATCCGGCATGACCTCGCCGCGCGCGACCTCGTCGCCGCGGATCTTGAGCGCATACTCGTTCGCGCCGAGGCGCACATTGTCGCGCAGGCGGACGGACGGAACGACGATGCCGAGGTCGATGGCGCACTGGCGGCGGATCATCACGATGCGGTCCAGCAGGTCGCCGCCGAGGGAAACGTCCACCATCGGGACAAGGCCGTAGCCGAACTCCAGCTCAAGCTGCTCCACCTGTAGAAGGCTGAGGACGTTTTCCGGCTTTCGCTTCTCCGCGGCTGCCATCTCCGCCTCCTTTGCCCGCTCCTGCGGCGATATCTCCGGAACCGGCGCGGGCTGCTCCGTCTTTTTCTTCAGCAGCAGTCCCGCAACGATCAGACCTGCGGCAATGAGGAAGATCTGCACCTTCGGGAAGCCGGGAACCAGCGCCAAAAGCACCATGATATAGCCGCACAGCAGCAGAATGCTGCGGTTTGTGAGGATCTGCTTCGACACATCCGAGCCGAACGAGCTGCCGGAGGTGGAGCGCGTGACCATGATACCGGTCGCCGTGGAGATCAGAAGCGCGGGGATCTGTCCGACAAGGCCGTCTCCGACGGTGGCAAGCGTGTAGACCTGAATGGCCTCGGATGCTTCCATGCCGTCCATGACAATGCCGATGATGAGTCCGCCGATGATATTGATCAGCGTAATGATGATACCGATGATGGAGTCGCCCTTGATAAACTTACTGGCACCGTCCATGCTGCCGTAGAAATCCGCTTCACGCTGGATATCGTCACGGCGGTGGCGCGCGGTGGCCTCGTCGATCGCGCCGGTGTTCAGGTCGGCGTCAATCGCCATCTGCTTACCGGGCATTGCGTCAAGGGTGAATCTTGCGGCGACTTCCGAGACACGCTCCGCGCCCTTTGTGATAACGATAAACTGGATCGCAACAATAATGATGAAAACAACAACGCCGACGACCAGATTGCCGCCGATGACGAAGTTGCCGAAGGTCTTGATGACCTGACCGGCATCGCCGCCGTTGCCGAGGATCAGCTTGGTTGACGAGAGGTTCAGCGCCAGACGAAACAGCGTCGTCAGCAGCAGAAGCGTGGGCATGATCGAAAAATCGAGGATATTCTTAATAAAGAGCGCCGCAAGCATGATGAAGACGGAGATCGCAATGTTCATCATGAGCAGCGTATCCATCAGCCAGGTCGGCAGCGGAAGGATAATGACAACGATGATCGCAACGACCACTGCGCTGATGGATATATCCGCAACTTTCAACTCCTACCGCTCCTTCCCGATTGATTTGCATTTCCCGGATTTTTCGAACCGCCGGGCATCCGGTTCGTAAGCTTGTAAACATAGACGAGAATGTCGGCAACCGCCTGATACATCCCCGCAGGGATCGCCTGACCGATCTCACACGCGGCATACAGCGCACGCGCGACGGCAACGTTTTCGACGATCGTGATCTTGTGCTCGGCAGCAACCTCCTTGATCTTCTGCGCAAGGTAATCCTGACCCTTTGCAACAACGATCGGGGCGGGGTCCTCCTTTTCCCGATAGCGCAGTGCAACGGCATAGTGCGTGGGGTTCGTGATCACAACGTCCGCCTCGGCAAGATTTTTCATCATGCGGCTGCGGGACATCTGGCGCTGGATCTGGCGGATTCTGCCCTTGACCTGCGGGTCGCCTTCCAACTGTTTGTTTTCTTCCTTGACCTCCTGCTTGGTCATGCGGAGATCCTTCATGTGCTTCCACCACTGGTAGATGATATCCGCCAGTGCAAAGGCGACAAGGCAGCCGCCGGCTGTAACCCCCAGCGTGGCGCAAAGTCCCATGATATGGGAAAACGCCTCCGCAGGGCGGTAATAGGCAAGCACCCGGAAGCCCTGGATCTTGCCGCTCAGAGTCTTGTAAATGACGATCGCAAGAATGGTGATCTTGATGATCGATTTGAGAAGCTCCACCAGCGTCGTGACCGAAAAGATGCGTTTGAAGCCCTCGATCGGATTGATCTTGTTGAAATTCGGCTTCAGCTTTTCTCCGGTCAGAATAAAACCGGTCTGCACCACGTTCAGCACGATTCCCGCAATCATTGCGATTGCCAGAATCGGCAGCACCATCTTCAGGAATTCCGGGATCAGGTGTGAAAACATCTCGCTCATGGTCTGGATGTTCACATTGTCCGCAAGGCGGTTGATATAGGATCCCGCAAGATGCGTCCCGGTAAAGGTGCGGAGATTCATCGTAAATGAATCCATGCCGGCCTTGACCACAGCAAAAAGAATTACCATTGAGCCCGCGACAATGAGGTCCTGACTCTTGCTTACGTCACCTCGTTTTCGGGCGTCCTCCTTCTTTTTACTTGACGGTTGTTCAGTTTTTTCGCCGTTATCCTGGCTCATACCGTGCTCCTGAAGAACTCAAACATATTTTCTATCAATGTGAACATCTGCTCTGTCAGCTCTCTGGAAATATCCCCGAAGATCGCCAGAGTGCCCGCAAGCACCATCAGTCCGATGATGATCTTCAGCGGAATGCCGACGACAAACATATTCATCTGCGGCACCGTGCGGATGATGGCGCCGAGCGCCGCTTCCAGCAGCAGTCCCGCCGCAAGCACCGGCATTGCCAGCATCACCGTCAGCGTCAGGGACTTGCTCATCACATCCGCCGCGACCCACATAATGTCCGGCAGCACCATCGTATAGCCCACCGGGATCACCCTGACCGTGGCGTACAGGATGTCGATCAGGCGAAGATGCCCGTCCATGCCGAAAAACAGCACCACCAGCGCGATATTGAAAAGGCTGCCGGAGATCGGCACCTGCGTATTATTCTGGGGATCGTAGATGTTTACCATGGAAAAGCCGATCTGCGTGTCGATCATGCTGCCCGCGGCAAGCACAACGTCGAACATCGCCGTTGACACAAACCCCATCGCAACGCCGAACAGCAGCTCCCGCGCGGCGATCAGAATATATGCCGCGGCGCCGGCGAACTCCGGATAGACCTCCGGTTCCGGCAGCGCCATCAGAAACACCATTGAAATCAGCAGACAGAGTCCCACCTTGGCCGTGTTCGGCACATTTTTCCGGCCGAACACGGGGCTGGAGATCAGCAGCCCGCTGACGCGGAGAAACAGCAGAAGCAGATAGTCCAGATGCTCCGTCAGTGCGGTCATAATGCTCATGGCGGCTTATGTCAGGAGCTGGTTGATGGATTCGAAAAGGGCGGAGGTATAATCTGTCAGGCTGGTAAGGATTCTTCCGCCGAACAGCAGCATGGCAAGCAGGATGCCGATGATCTTCGGCACAAACGCCATCGTCTGCTCGTTGATCTGCGTGGTCGCCTGAATGATGGAGATCAGGATACCAATGGCAAGCGCCGCGATCAGCATCGGCAGCGAGGTCGTCAGCGTTGTGCGGACAGCCTGCTCCATGATGGTAAGTATTTCGGTCTGTGAAAGCATATCCAGCCTCCTATCCGGCGAATCCGTTGATGAGGGTGCCTATTGTAAGCTGCCAGCCGTCCACCAGCACAAAAAGCATGATCTTGAACGGCAGGGAGATCGTTGCCGGCGGGAGCATCATCATACCCATCGCCATCAGGGTGCTTGCAACGACCATGTCTATCACAATGAACGGGATATAAATGAAAAATCCGATCGCCAGCGCGTGCTTCAGCTCGCTCGTGACAAATGCCGGAATCAGCACGCTGTTCGGCACATCCCGCTCCACATTTTCAAGCTCTCCGGTGCCGGAAAGGTCGATAAAAAAGTCCAGATCGGAAACGTAGGTCTGCTTGAGCATGAAATCCCGCAGCGGCTCCATCGCCGTTTCCGCGAACTCGTCGTATTCGATTTCGTTGTTGATGTACGGCTGCAGCGCCGTATCGTTGATCTGCTCAATGGCGGGGCTCATGACAAAATACGTCAGAAACAGCGCCATGCCGATGATCACCATATTCGGCGGCATATTCTGCAGGCCGATCGCGTTTCGCACCATGGAAAGCACGATCACGATGCGGGTAAAGCCCGTCAGCATGATGAGCAGCGTCGGGATCAGGGCGATCAGCGTCAGCTCCAGAACGATCTGCAGCGGCTGGGAGTCGCCGTGGAGCAGATTGCCGAGCGTGTCGGTAAACGCCGCCGACGCCCGCGGCGCAGCCGCAAGTCCCACCAGCGTCAGTACAAGCGCAAAGCACGCCGCGCGGCCCGCGATCCGGGCGCATCTGCGTCTGCGCGTCTGCGCTGCCGATTCGGTTTTCTTTTCCGCGTCTGTCATCTTTGTTCTCTGTCTCTCCATTCAAATGCTCCGTCACGGGCCCTTGTAGGTGCCCTTGAACCGCTCAAGAAATTCCTTTGCAAAGCCCGTCTCGCGCAGCGTCGGCACGGCAGGCGCCTGTTCCGGCTCCTGCGCGCGGAATTCCTCGCTTGAAAGCGTGTCGATCACGTTGATGTTCTGCCCGGTCACGCCGAGGATATAGACCTTGTCGCCCACCTCGGTCAGCACGATGTGCCGGTCGCGCCCGATGGAACGCGAGCCGAGCAGCCGGATATTGGAGCTTTTCGTATTTCCGGTCCCCTTAACGGCAATATGCCGCGTCACATAATATGCCGCGGCGATAATGACAACGATAAGAAGCACCGCTTTGATATAGTCCCACCACATAGGCTTTTCACACCTGCATGTTCATGATCTCTTTGTAGGCGGCAAGCGCCTTGTTGCGGATCTGAACGGTGAGATTCACCGCGAGCTCGGATTTTTCGGAGGCGATCAGAATATCCGAAAGATTGTCGTTCTCCCCGGCAAGCAGGGTGAGCGTGTCAAGATTCGTCAGGTCGTCAAGCCCCTCGGAATTTGAGATGGCATCGGTCAGGATGTCCTTGAAGCTGCCGCTTTCAACATCATCCGCTCCTTTGATGCCGTCGATCGCACTGACGATGGAGTTAAACGATACCGAGCCGAGGCCCGAAAGTCCCGAAATGTCTGCCATAGTCTTTCCTCCTTATTCAGACAGCGGCTCAGGTGCCGATCTCAAAGGTCTTCTGCGCCATGTCCTTATACACCTGAAAGGCCGTGACGTTCGCTTCGTAGGAGCGGTAAGCCTCCATGAGGTCAACCATCTCCTGTGCGGTGTCAACGTTCGGCTTCTGAACATAGCCGTTCTCGTCCGCATCCGAGTTGCCCGGATCATAGACGATCTTATACGGGGTGTCGTCCTCTCCGATCTCGGAGATGCGGACTCCGCCGTAATCATCGCCGCCGACGCCGCGCCGCAGCAGTCCCACGCCCTCGAAATGATCCTCGTGGGTGTTGACGGGCGAAAGCTGCATCCCGACGACCGAAGCGTCGGACATTCCCTTGTTGAGGACGGCGGAAAAGCTGGGGTTGCGGTCCTCCATCACGACATAGCGGCGCGTGTAGGGCGTCCCATCCTCCGTGCGGGTGGTGTCGACATTGACGATATTTTCGGTAATGACATCCATTCTTGTGCGCTGTGCGGTCAGACCGGACGCACAGATGTCCATTCCGCTGAAAATTGACATGATTTCTCCTCCTTACCGGTGGCGCGTTACTCCACGTTGATCGCGGTTTTCAGCTTGCCGAACTCGGAGTTCACCTTGCTGACAAGCGTGTAATACTCAACGGAATTCTTTGCAAGCTCGATCATTTCATGCTCAATATCCACGTCGTTCTCGTCGTAGCGAATGGAAACATCGTCCGCCACGAGCGCCGGCTGCACGCCGGAAATGTCAGACGCAGCATGGGAAATGTGGCGCGGATTGCTCACGGCAAGTCTTCCCGTCCTGCCGCTGATATGCATCTCGTTCGTCACGTTGAGCTCGCCGTCCGGCATGGTTCCGAGCGCGTCGGAAAAAATGTTTTCAAATTCGACCTCCGCGGCCTTGTAGCCCACGGTGTCAACATTTGCGATGTTGTGGCTGATTACTTCATTGCGCAGCCATGTGACCTGCATCCCTTTGTTGATCAGATCCACCGAGCTGAAAAGATTATCGTACATGGAGAAGCTCCCTTTCACTGCTGTTACAGCATATCATAAGCGGAGTTTAATGCGTTCAGGTACATTCTGGAAACCGTCTCTTCGTCCAGACCGTACTTTGCGGCGTACTCGCGGGCGTTTTCCCAGTCGCCGCGTTCAAAGGAGATGAGGATGCTCAGCATATCCACCAGCTCGCCTTCGCCGGATATAAGCTGGTCGGTCAGCACCGGGGTGAGGTTGGTGTGCGCCATGATCTCCTCCATCGGGGCTTCCATCAGCACGTCCGCAAGAGAGAACAGTCCGAACAGGAAGAAGGTTTCCTTCTCCTTTTTCCGGCGGATGCGGATTGCCAGATCCTCCATGAACAGTCCGCGCTCCAGTGCCATGCGGCTGAGCACCTTTTCGCTCTCGCCGCGGGAATCCTGCAGGATCGCAAAGGAGATCCACTTGCGCGTTCCGGTCGTTCCCAGAATGGTCAGGGCGTGCAGTATGCCGGTGATGGAAATGGTGAGTCCGTAATAGGCGGAGTTGACGATTCGGAGCAGCTTGTGCGACAGAATCACGTCGCGCTTGATCACATCCGCGATTTTCGGGAAATCCAGCTCGCGCTGATTGATCAGACGAATCAGCTGCAGTCTGCTGAGATTCTGCGGGGAGAGGTGCTGCCCGGCGTGAAGCTTCGGCCTGCTGAAGAAATATCCCTGAAACAGAACAAACCCGAGGCTTCTTGCCAGTTCAAAGTCATCCAGCGTTTCAACCTTTTCCGCAAGCAGGACCTTGCTGCCGGTGCGCTTGATGCGCTTCACCATCATTTTCAGTTCTTCGCGCTCGGACATCTGCACAAAGTCGATTTTGATGATATCCGCAAGCTGCATGAGCTCTTTGTATTCGGGTTTAAAGACAAAGTCGTCCAGAGCGATCATATAACCGCCCTTTTTTAAGGCCCGGCAGGCCTCCAGCAGCTCCGGCGTGGGTTCCACGCACTCAAGCACTTCAACGATCAGAATATCCTTCGAAAAAAGCATCGGGATGCCTTCGATCAGAAGGTCGTATGTAAAGTTCACGAACGATTTGTGTCCGTTTGTGATCTTCTTGATGCCCACATCGCCGAACGCCGTATCCAGCAGTTCCCGGGTGGCGATATTTCCGTCGCCCGCGTCGTACTGGGTGCTTGCGCTGCTGCTTCGATACAATAGCTCGTAACCAAAAACCTGCTTATTGATATTTAAGATTGGTTGACACGCGACACATCCCATGCTGTGTCCTCCTTGGAATTGCGAAAAGACGCTGAATTAGTCCCTCATCAGCTCCTCGATGGTAGCGACCAGACGCACGATGTCGGGCTTGGAAAGCTGTGCGTTCGCACCGACCTTTGTGCATTTCTGGCTGTTGGCCTCGTTGATAAGAGAAGAGAATATGATGACCGGGGTCAGCGTCAGCTTCGGGTCGTCCTTGACCTTCTTGCAGAGCGTCAGACCGTCCATCATCGGCATCTCAATATCGGTGATCAGAACATGGCACAGAGCCTTGAGCTGGCGCGGATCATCCTTTGCGCAGTCGAGCATATCCCATGCCGCCTGACCGTTGCCGACTGCGGTGATGTTTTCAAAGCCGGCCTTGTACAGGCAGTCGATGATCATCTTGCGCAGCAGGACAGAGTCTTCCGCGAGAAGAACGTTGATGTCCTTATGGTCGATAGAAGACTCCACCTTGTCGATATCGGATTCCTTCAGACCGGTCTGCGGGTCGATATCGAAGAGGATCTTTTCAAAGTCCAGAATCAGGATCATGCGATCCTCCATCTTGGCAATGCCGGTGACAAGGCCGTTGGTACCGTTATCCACGATGCCGTCGGGCTGCTGGATGTCCGTCCAGGAAAGGTGGTGGATCATCTTGATCTCATCCACGCGGAATGCAACCGTGGTCTGGTTGAAGCAGGTGATGATGAAAATGTCGCGCGAGTTGTTTTCTTCCAGATTCAGATACTGTGCGAGATTGATCGCGGAATAGATTTTGCCGCGTCTTCTGAAAAGTCCTTCAACGAACGGTCTCGAATTGGGGACCGACTGGATCTCGCATTCGCTGATGATCTCTTCCACCTTCGCGACATTGATGCCGTAGTCATTGCCGCCTACCTTGAATTCCAGGATCTCAAGTTCATTTGTGCCGTTTTCAAGCAGAATATCGCTCGCCATGTTCAGTCGTCCTCCTGTTATTTATTTCGAAAGATTGCGAAACGCCGTCATTTCGGACGACGTAAGCATCTCGGTGATACGAACGCCGTAGTTCTCTTCTATTACAACAACCTCGCCGCGTGCAACGGGTTTGCCGTTTACGATAATGTCCACCGGCTCGCCGGCGAGTCTGTCCAGCATAATGATAGAGTTGGCAGTCAGATTCATCACGTCGTTCAGGCTGCGCTTCGTCTTGCCGATCTCCACCGTGACCTCCAGCGGAATGTCACTGATGAGGTCAAGGTTTCCGACGACGGAATCCTCTTCGTACGCACCCGGCTCATCAAACGAAACGCAGGCCGCCGGGGTGACCTCGACCTTCGGCGCGGCAGGCCTGGGCGCCGGTGCGGGCGCGGGTCTGGGCGCCGGTGCGGGCGCAGGCTTCGGCGCCGGTGCGGGCGCCGGTGCGGGCTCCGGTTCGGAAACTCCGCCGCCGAGCTGAGTGGCGAGCAGCTTCTTTGCCAGATCCAGTGACATCATCTGGATCAGCTTGCTCTTGAGGATGCCCTCGATCTCCATGTCAAAGCTGATACGGATGACAAGGTCGGAGCCGTCCAGAAATTTGGTAACGCCCTCGTCCGCCTCGATATTCTCCGCGGCAGGGGGGGAAATGTTGACGACGATGCCGAGCATATTCGACATGGCCGTTGCCGAAGCGCCGATCATCTGGTTCATGATCTCGCTGATCGCGGAAAGCTGAAGCTCGTCGATGACGATATTATCCTCGTCCACCTCGCCGGAGCCGCCCATCATCAGATCCGTGATGATCGCCGCATCCTTGTTTTTCAGGATCAGCAGGTTCTTGCCGATAATGCCCTCCACATAGCCCACGCTGACAACCAGGAACGGGCAGTGGTAGGCTGCAAGGACATTTTTGGATTTGAACAGTTTAACGGTCGGCGTTGTGATGACCACGCGGTGTCCGAGAACGTTGGACATAGTGGTCGCCGAATTGCCCATACAGATGTTGCCGATCTCTCCGAGTGCATCCACCTCAACGGGATCAAGGAACTGGTATATGTCCTCGGTTTCCTCATCGAAGTCCATGCTGTCGATCACCGCAGGGGAAGAGGATACTTCTCCTTCTGCGCCCTCATACTGGGAAATATCGACTTCTCCCGTATCCTTACTGTCATCGTGTATCGGCAGCTCTTCTCCGCGAAGCAGAGCGTCTATTTCGGCTTGTGTCAGGTCTGCAGACATTTAGGTGGTCTCCTCTCCGATGATTTCCTGTATTTTTACGGCGTAGCGATGGTGCAGGCTGCCGTAGCTCGCCTTAAATTTCGGCCTGTGCTGCAAAAGAACATTGATGGGTTTGTTCAGCTCGTGGTCAAGCTTGATGACATCGCCCACCTGCAGGCGGAGAATGTCCTCCGTTGTCGCAATCGTGGGATTGAAGCGCGCGGAGATCTCAACCTCGGCATGACCGAGCAGATTGCGCAGCTCTTCGGGGTGAACGTCGCCGCCCTTCTCTGCAATCAGGGCGATATTGTCCTGCATATTCAGCTTTTTGAAAATCGGCGCCATCGTCTGCCGCGGAAGGCAGAAGCTGATCACAGACTGCTCCGTGCCGATCTGGATGCTCAGCGTCACAACAAATACGGCTTCGTTGTTATCAACGATCTGGGCAAACTGCATGCCGGTTTCCGTGCGCTCCAGACGGGTGTTCAGGGTAATGATCTTGCCCCACGCCTCATCAAAGCACGCAAGGATCTGCCAGATAATGCATTCCATGATCATCAGCTCAAGATCCGTAAACTGGCGGTTGTCACTCTGTACGCTTTCGGCGCCGCCGAGCACGCGCGACACGATGGAAAACACAAGATCCTTTGAAATGTCGAACAGCATCGTACCGCCGGTCGGCATCACCTTGACTATGGAAATGACGGACGGGGACGGAACGGAGTTGAAAAACTCCATAAACGACATTTCCTCGTGCGAGAGCATCTCCACCTCGCAGGACGTGCGCAGCAGTCCGACAAAATAGTTGGACAGCAGGTGGTCGAAGTTCTTGTATACGCCGTCGATCGTGCGGATATGATCTTTGGTAAACCGGTTTGCCGTGCGGAAGTCGTATTTTTTATAATCTTCCTTTTTTTGCCCCCACGAATCGGATGAATCCTCACCGGAAGCAAGGGATCGCATCAGATCATCGATTTCCTGTTGTGACAGCACATTCAAGGTTCGCTCACCTCCCCTGCTGTAAGATTACGCCGCCTGCGGCTTACTGCATTACAAAATCACTGAACATGACCGAATAGAAATTCTCGATGCCGAGCGCTTCATTCAGTCTGGCGGGAATCTGCTCTCTCAACCGCTCCTGAATCGTCTGGCTGGCAATGTCCTGCTCTGTCAGACTGCGGAGGATAAAGAGGATCTCGTCGCGGACAAGATACTGATTTTCCGTCATAAGCTCTGCCAGGTCAGGAGAATCCGCAATCAGGATCACCGTGGTCTTAAACAGCTTTCCGCTGTCCTTCACGTTGGTGACGAACGCGTCCTCCAGCGGGTAATAGCTGGGTATGATCTCCGGCTCCGTCTCCTCGTCCTTTTTGCTGAAAACGAAGAAATACAGTCCCGCGGCAACGGCAAGCAGCACCACGACCGCAATAATGATTATGAGCATCTTCTTGTTTTTCATAGTTTTTTCTCCATTGTTGAACTGTCAAAAATATATACGGGGTATCTTATTTGCCTGCCAGCTTTTCGATCACAAAGTCCACGCGGCGGTTGTGCGCTCTGCCCTCCGGCGTGTCATTGGTGTCAACGGGCCAGTATTCGCCGCAGCCGGAGGCCGTCAGATACTTGGGTTCTATGATATCATACTCCCGCACCTTCTGCAGCGTATTCACGGCGCGTGCCGTGCTCAGCGCCCAGTTGCTGCTGAATTCCAGAGTGTGGATGGGGATGTTGTCCGTATGCCCCTGAATCGAAATCTTTTGAATCGAGGAAATGTTTTCCTCAATGAGTCCTACAACCTTTTCCAGCAGCTCCAGGCTCTGCGTCTTTAAGTATGCCTTTCCGGACTCAAACAGAAACACTTCGCCGAAGCGGATGGTGATGATGTCATCCTCGCGGATGATGCTCATATCGCCCTCAAGACCGTTTTCCTCAATGAAGTCCTGGATTTCCTGATACAGTTCATCGAACACCTGCGCCGTGGAATTCTCATCCTGCGCGTTGCCGGGGTCAGATGCTCCGTTGTCAGTACGGTTTTCATAGTTGATCATCGGGACAACGGCAGTGATGGCCTCCTCGCGGGCAAAGCCGACGTCAAACGCCATGACCGTTGCCGCGCCCTGCTGACCG
>JAZQNZ010000218.1:0-2429 GCA_045627665.1 Oscillospiraceae bacterium | reverse complement strand
TTTTCAAGGACGATCACAAGCGCCAGAAGTACGGCGCAGCAGATCACCACGATCCAGGAGCTTTTTTTGCCGGTATCCTGTTTGATCATGTCAGCACCTCCCTCAGACCTTGTCTGTGGCCTTTTCGCCAAACAGACCGGTAGGTTTGAAAACAAGAATGACGATCAGCAGAGCAAAGGTAAAAGCGTCAGAGAACACAGAGACATCCCATGCGGAGGGCAGTCCCTTGATGATGGTCTCGCAGATTCCGATGATGAACGCGCCGATCACAGCGCCGGGAATGGAGCCGATGCCTCCGAACACGGCAGCGACGAAAGCCTTCAGACCGGGCAGCGCGCCTGCCGTAGGCGTAACCGCCTGATAGTTGGTGAAATAAAGAACGGAGCCGACTGCCGCAAGAGCGGAGCCAATGATAAAGGTCACGGAAATGACGTTGTTGATTTTGATGCCCATGAGCTGGCTGGTCTCAAAATCCTTCGCAACGGCGCGCATGGCCATGCCGATCTTGGTATGGTTGATGAGCAGCGTCAGACCGATGACAAGCACGACGACAAGCACAGGTGTGACAAGCACAGCCCACTTGGTCGGCGTGCCGAGAATATTGACGGTCTTGAAAAGGAACGGCAGCTCCGGGTACGTCATCGGCTGACCGCCGGTGACGTACGTCGCCACATTCTCAAGCAGGTAAGAGACGCCGATGGCGGAGATCATGACAGACATACGGGGCGCACTGCGCAGCGGCTTATATGCCACACGCTCAATGAGAAATCCGAGCACGACCGTCAGAACGATAATGAGCGGAAGAGATATGTAGAGCGGGAGCGTTGCGGAGAAATAGATCCCCATCAGACCGGCAACCATAAAAACATCACCGTGCGCAAAGTTGATCAGACGCAGGATGCCGTAAACCATCGTGTAGCCGATGGCGATGAGTGCGAGCTGTCCGCCAAGAGAGATGCCGGAGAGCAGGATCGATACGACGTATTCCATGTAGGTTCATCCTCCAATTCTGGTTTTGGGCCGTCTCGAAACGGGCCGATTGCGGGCCATTTTCGAGACAGTCCAAAGAGGGTCGCAAACACACATCATGGCGGGGACAGGATTGTCTGCCCCCGCCTGATATGTTCATATAAATTCAGCCGTTACAGCAGAAAATCAGTTGCCGGAACCGGTCTGCTTGGTCTCGAGAACCCATGCGCCGTTTGCGTTATCGGCAGTCTTGATGAATGCGGTGTCGCGGACAGCGTCGCCGACAGCGTCGAACGCGATGTCACCGGAAACGCCGGAGAAGGTAACGGCAGGAAGCTTTGCCATGATGTCAGCCTTGTCAATGCTGCCGGCAGCCTTCATAGCTTCCAGAGCGACATAGTATGCATCATAGCCCATTGCCGTAACAGCGGAGATGGTGTCGTCGCCGCCGTTGGAGGCCTTCGCATCGCTGTTGGAGTTGATGAACTCCTTGATGCCGTTATCGAATGCCTCGGAACCGCCCTCCTGATAGAAGGTGGAAACGTAGAGCTGGATATCGGTGTCCTTAGCAGCAGCGAGAACCATGTTGTCGTCCAGGGTGTCGGAGCCGAGGATCGGAGCCTCAATGCCGAGGGAAGCAGCCTGGGTGATGATCTGGGTTGCATATGCGATGGAGACAGGTGTGAAGATAACGTCTGCGCCCTCGCTCTTGGCCTTGTTCAGGTAAGAGGTGAAGTCAGCGTTGTTGGTCGGGAAGGAGTCGGAGATGACCTTGCCGCCGGCGGCTTCAAAGACCTGAGTGAAGAATGCGATCAGGCCCTGGTCGTACTCGTTGCCGTTCTCGCCGAGGCAGTAAGCAACCTTGGCGTCGAACTTATCAATAGCGAAGTTTGCCAGAACGTCAGCCTGGAAATTGTCCAGGAAGCAGATGCGGAAGTAATAGTTGTTGCCCGCAGTGACGTTGGGGTTGGTGCAGGTCACGCCGATGGCGGGGATGCCGGCCTCTTCAAACTTGGGGCCGCCGGCCATGGAGACGCCGGAACCGTAAGAACCGAGAACGACGGAGACGCCTGCGCTGACCAGATCGGATGCAGCAGAGGGAGCCTTGTCGGTGGAAGAACCGTTGTCAGCGAGGACCAGCTCAACATTGTAGGTCTTGCCGCCGATCTCAACAGTGGGGCACTCATGGTTTGCATACTGCATACCGAGAATTTCCTTCTTGCCGCCGGAAGCGGAGTCGCCGGTGGAAGGCTCGAACACGCCGATCTTGACGGTGTCGGTCTCTTCCTTGGCAGCAGAGCCGCCGCAGGCGCACAGCGCCAGAGCCATGCAGAGAACAAGTGCGATTGCGATGATCTTTTTCATTTTCAGTTTCCTCCTAAAATGACAAATGTCCATATGTGGCGGACACTTGTGTTTCACGACGTATATAATAGCACAATCTTGTAGAAATTGCAACA
>JAZQNZ010000217.1:0-6744 GCA_045627665.1 Oscillospiraceae bacterium | reverse complement strand
AAATTCCATAGTAAAATGATAGCATCGAAAGACCTGACGGAAACGCCGGGTCTTTTGTTTTGGTCGCGCCGTCCTCCTTCGGCGCGGGGAAATAACGTGACAAAAAGGCAGCGGGTGGGTGCCGTCATGTGAGGTGTAAATGAAGCCGATTAAAATTGACTTATCCAAAGAACTGAAAAGCATAGAGCTGATCGACATTGCAGACCTGCACATCGGCGACATGATGAGCGACTGGCAGTACATCCAAGAACTGCTCAAATACGTCAGGGACACGCAAAACTGCTATTGCATTCTCGGCGGAGACTTAATGGACACGGCAATCTCTGCCAGCATCGGGGACACCTACGGCGCAAACGTGCAGCCGATGCATCAGCTGGAAATGTGCGTCAAGCTGTTTGAACCGATCAAGGACAAGATCCTCTGCGTGCTGCACGGCAATCATGAGAACAGGGTTTACAAGTCCGACGGTCTGGACATGACGCAGATCTTCTGCAATCAGCTCGGCATCGGTGAGAGATACAGCGCAACGACGGCGCTGCTGTTTATCAGCTTCGGAAACGACAGACACCACGCACGGAAGGAAACCTACATCGTTTACGCGACGCACGGAAACGGCAACGGACGAAAAGAGGGCGGAAAGATAAACCGTCTCGTTGACCTCGCGGAGATCGTGGACGCAGACCTTTACTTTTGCGGACACACACATTTACCTGCAACGCTGAAGACCGGATTTTACCGCGCAGCGCCGAATGCCGGAAGCGTGAATATGGTAACGCATACGTTCGTCAACACGGCGGCAGCGCTGAATTACGGCGGTTACGGCGACGTGCAGGGATACAAGCCGAGCTGCAAGGACTATCCGATCGCAGTGTTAAGCGGAGAACGGAAGAAGATAACGGTAAGAGTGTAAATTGCCTGAGAACAGAGGGGTAACAGAGTGCCAAACGGGGGAAGACAATTTAAGAGCGGAGAGTCTGGGAATCCCGGCGGCAGACCGAAGAAACCGGAATGGCTCAAGGGCAAGGGCGAGGACGCGCTGAAGGTGTGCTATGAGATCATGCAGAACGTGGAAGAGAAATCCACGGACAGACTCGCTGCGGCAAAAATAATCATAGAACACGACCTTGGAAAGCCGATGCAGCAGGTGGACATGACGGCGGAACTCGGAGAGGAAACAAAGAAGGCGCTGACAGAGAGGATGACGCTGGATGAGTGCAAGGAAATCATCGAGCAGTTCAAAGCCTGACGAGCGTCTGATCGCCGCGGCAAGCATCATACGGGATCTGAAAGCAAACAGCAACGAGTCATTCTTCCCTCTGTACTTCGACAAGCACAGATACCTTGTGCTGAAGGGCGGCGGCGGCAGCGGAAAATCCATCTTCGCAGGATCAAAAATCATCGAACGGTGCCGAAGAGAACCGGGACACAGAATGCTCGTCTGCCGCAAGGTAGCAAGGACGCTGCGGGAATCCTGCTTTCAGCAGCTCATCGGGCAGTGCTGTGACCTCGACATAAAAGTAAAGATCAACCGCAGCGACATGGGCATCACCTTTGACAACGGCAGCGAGATACTCTTCGCAGGACTGGATGACGTGGAAAAGCTGAAGTCCATTTACAATATCACCGGGATATGGATCGAGGAAGCGAGCGAGCTTCTGGAGGGTGACTTCAATCAGCTGGACATCCGTCTCCGCGGCGAAACGAAATACTACAAGCAGATCATCATCACGTTCAACCCCGTCTCTATCCAGCATTGGCTGAAGAGGCGGTTTTTTGACGTCTCTGACGATCGGTGCCTGACGCATGAGTCAACGTACAAGGACAACCGATTCCTCGACGATGACGCGAAACGGACGCTGGAGGGCTTCCGCGAGACCGACGAGTATTACTACACGGTGTACTGTCTCGGCCAGTGGGGAACAAGCGGACGCAGCGTATTCAACGCCAGGGAAGTGCAGCGGCGTCTCTCGGAGCATATCAAGCCGGTGAAGGTCGGGTACTTCGACTACGATTACGACGGCCTGCACATCGACAACGTGCGCTGGGTGGATTCCGATGCCGGATTTATCCGCATCTATTCTGACGTTGCAAAAGGCATTCCTTACGTCATCGGCGGAGACACGGCAGGCGACGGCAGCGACAGCTTCGTCGGGCAGGTCATCGACAACGTCACCGGCGTGCAAGTGGCGACACTACGTCACCGGTTCGACGAGGACGTTTACGCACGGCAGATGTACTGCCTCGGACAATACTACAACAACGCGCTGCTGGGCATCGAGACGAACTTCTCCACGTATCCGAACATGGAGCTGGAGCGTCTCGGCTATCCGAAGCTGTACGTCCGGGACAGCATAGACAACTATACGCATCAGATCAAACAGAGCTACGGATTCAGGACGGACGCAAAGACCCGTCCTGTTATCATATCCGGACTCATTCAGGCGACACGCGAGGACATGGACATCGTATGCGACGAGACCACGCTCATGGAAATGCTGACATTCGTACGGAACGAGGACTTCCGGCCGGAGGCAGAGATCGGAGCGCACGACGATACGGTCATGGCACTTGCCATCGCGCATTATATCCGTCCGCAGCAATCCTATATCGCAAAGGATGAGGAACACAGCGCAAAGTGGACGGAGTCCATGTGGGACGATTACAGACACGCATCGACGAAAGAAGAGCGTGAGTATCTGCTCCGCAAATGGGGCAGGCCAAAGTAATTTGGAGGTAGAGATTTGAACAATGAAAAGCTGACGATGTGGCAGAGCCGTTTAAAAACCAACGAGGCCGCATATCAGAGCGAACTGGATAAGATGGATCACCGCGAGGCGCTTTACCTCGGCGACCATGACATGACTCCCATCGTCGTGGGGGAACGGAAGACCGAGACGCCCCACGTCCGCAACATCTGCGCGGAGCTGATCGAGGCGCAGGTGGACAGCAACATCCCGGCGCCGAAGGTCACGGCACGGCGAAAGGGCGACGAGAAGCTGGCAAAGATCATCGAGGATATGCTGCGCAACGAGATGGACAGACTCCCCATGGAAGAGATCAACGACATGGTGGAGCGCATCGTCCCCATTCAGGGCGGCGTCGGATTCCTCGTTGAGTGGGACAACACGAAGCGCACCCACAACACCGTGGGCGAGGTGGTCATCAGCTTTTTGCATCCAAAACAGATCATACCGCAGGACGGCGTGCATGACGGCGTGGAGCGCATGGACTACGTCATGCTAAAGATCCCCACCACCAAGGAATACGTCAAGCGTCGCTACGGCAAGGACGTTTCCGACGAGGGCGAGGAGGAGCCGGAGATCCGCGACGGCGACATTGCCAAGGACATGGTGACCATGTACGTCGCCTATTACCGCAACGACAAGGGCGGTCTCGGCAAGTATTCGTGGGTAGGCGACACCGAGCTGGAGGACATGGAGGACTACCAGGCGCGGCGACTCAAAAAGTGCAAGGTATGCGGACGGACGCAGACCGAAGACCTTGACACCATCGAGCCGACGCTGGACGGAATCCCCGGCCGGCACACGGACAGAGACGGCTGCATCTACTGCGGCGGAGCGCTTGTGGATTCCGAAGAGGAATTTGAAGAAATCTATATGCCGGTGCAGCGCAGCGACGGCGGGATCATCCCAGGTGCGAAGCAGAGCGCGGCAATGGATGAGTTCGGGATGCTCACCGTGGTGGAGGAACCGACGCGCATCCCTTTTTACAAGCCGAACGTTTATCCCGTCATCATTCAGAAGAACGTTTCCATCTATGGGAAGTTCCTCGGCGATTCGGACATCGACAAAATCGAAGACCAGCAGAACACGACGAGTCGAATCGAGTCGAAAATCATCGATAAGCTGCTGAAGAGCGGGTCTTACATTACCCTCCCGGACGAGGCTTCCATCCGCGTGGACGCGGACGATATGAAGGTCATACGACCGGGCAACGCGGCAAACAAGGCGCTCATCGACGTGTACGACCTGCAGGGCAACATCGGCCCGGACATGACTTATTTGGAGCAGGCGTATCAGGAGGCGCGGCAGGTCATCGGCATCACGGATTCCTTCCAAGGCCGAAAGGATCCCACCGCCACCAGCGGCAAGGCAAAGGAGTTCGCCGCGGCACAGAGCGCGGGACGTCTGGAAAGCAAGCGCGTTTTGAAGAACGCTGCGTATGCGGCGCTGTATGAGGCAATCTTCAAGTTCAAGCTGGCATATTCCGACGAGCCTACGCCCGTGGTCAGCACCGACAACCGTGGCGGCGCGGTGTATGAGGAGTTCAACCGCTACGACTTCCTGCAGCAGGACGCCAACGGCGAATGGTACTACAACGATCAGTTCCTCTTCTCCTGCGATACCTCGGCACCGCTGGCAAACAACCGGGAGGCGATGTGGCAGGAGACACGGCTGAATCTTCAGACCGGCGCGTTCGGAGACCCCGCAAGCATCGACACGCTGATTTTGTTCTGGACAAAGATGGATGCGCTGCACTATCCCGGCAGCGCGGACACGCTGGACTACCTCAAGCAGCTCCAGCAGAAACAGATGCAGATGCAGATGCAGCAGCAGCGACAGGCACAGCTTCAGCAGCTGCAGCAGAGAGCGGCGCAGGGCGATCCCACAGCACAGCAGGCAGTGATGCTGCAGGCCCAGCGGGACGCACAACAGGACATGATGGCAAGAGCGCAGAGCGAATGACTCTGCGCTTTACCATATCTAACCCTCAAGGAAAGGAGGAAAGGCCAAATGGAAAACAAGGGCTACAAGGGCAAGATCTCCAATTCCGGTACGCAGGTCGTCAAGGCTCCCAACCAGAAGACCGAGAAGGGCAAGAGCGTGATCAAGACCGGCACCGACCTCCGCAAGTAAGAGGTCAAAATTTTCGCACGGAACAGCGTAAAAATCCAAGAAAGGACAACGCATGGATATCGATTACGACGCTCTCTTCGAGATTGAAAGCGCAAACACGGAGGAAGTCGCTGAAACTCCCGCGGAGGAATCCGCAGCACAGACCGAAGAGACCGCAGGCGAAAAAGAGTCTGAACCCGCCGAGCAGACCGAACAGAGCAAGGAAGACAACGCAAAGTACGCAGCCATCCGGCGCAAGGCAGAGGCCGACGCGCAGAAGGCCGTGGACGAGACGTTTGCCGCTTCCGGGCTTACAAACCCCTACACGGGAAAACCCATCCTCAACAAGGCCGACTTTGAAGAGTATGCAAAAGCCGTTTCCAAGGAAAAGGTGGACGGCATCCTCGATAAGACCGGCATGACGGAGGATGAATTCAAAAAGATGGTGGACGAGCTGCCGGATGTAAAGGCCGCAAAGAAGGCCAAGGCGGACTATGAGAGACAGCAGCAGCAGATCACGCTGGACGCGCAGATGGCAGAGGTCACAAAGCTGAACCCCGACATCAAGAGCGTGGCGGATCTCCAGAAGCTGGACAGCTATCAGACCATCTATCAGTACGTTCTGAAGGGACTTTCCATCCCCGATGCGTACAAGCTCGCCAACTTTGACAGCTTGAGCGGCAAGACTTCGGCTGCAGCGAAGCAGGCCGCGATCAACGCCAAAGCAGGCAAAGACCATCTGACACAGACCGCAAGCCGCGGAGAGGGCGCACAGAGCGTTCCCGCGGACGTGGCTGAAATGTACCGCGCCTTCAACCCGAAGGCGACAGAGGCCGAAATTCTGGCCCACTACAACAAATATCACAAGAAAGGATGATTCATCATGGCATTCAAGCCCCATGTATATGTCGATGGCGAGGTTCGCCCTTGGCAGTATCTCCCCGCCGATGACGCGACCTACACCGTCGGCGAGGCACTCGTTTTCTCTTCCGGTCACCTTGTGGCCGTCTCTTCCGGCGTCGGCGAGGACACCGACGAAGGCGCACATTACATCTGCATGAGCGACCGCGTGATCGCCACCGACGGCGACCTGCTGCCCGTCATCGCGCTGGATGAGGAGGTCATTCTGGAGGCTCCTCTGACCACCGCATCTTCCGGCATCGCAGTCGGCACCAAGTACACCATCACCGCCGCCGGCGTGACCGCAACCACCACCAAGGGCTGCTTCATGGTCACCGAGTTCGACGGCAAGGCCCAGGGCGATCTCGTCCGCGGCATTCTCGTTTAAGGGAGGTAACCAACAATGGCAGGTATTATTTTCAGCGAAGGCTCCAACGTAAATAACAGCATTTAC
The DNA here is from genome assembly GCA_045627665.1 of Oscillospiraceae bacterium. Lineage (GTDB taxonomy): Bacteria > Bacillota > Clostridia > Oscillospirales > Oscillospiraceae > SVKR01. Next base: position 534 of record JAZQNZ010000217.1, on the reverse strand, counting down.
GGCAAGTCTCAGGAGCCTATCAAGATGTTCCTTGAGAAGCGCGGCGAGGAGTTCGAGGCAAAGAGCGTCCTCCCCGAGATCTTCAACATGGACACCTCTACCCATTGGGCAGAGAAGTTCACCACCATGACCGCCATGGAGGGCTTCAAGCCCGTCGGCGAGAACGGTGCTTATCCGCAGGACGAGATGCAGGAGGGCTATTCCAAGGTTCTGGAGCATGAGACTTGGAAGGATCAGTTCTCCATCTCCCGCGAGATGATCGACGATGCCAAGCTCATGGACATGAAGAAGCAGCCGCAGGCATTCATCTCCGGCTACTACAGAACCCGCGAGCTGTTCGGCGCTGCGCTGTTCGGCTCCGCCATCACCGGCAACAGCAACTTCAACTTCCGCGGCCGCAAGTTCGGCGCCACGGGCGCGGACGGCAAGGCGCTGTTCGCGACCGATCACCCCTCCAAGGTGAAGGGCGGCAATCAGAGCAACAAGTTTGCCGACGCTTTCTCGCAGGACGCTCTCGCAGCCGTTGAGGAGCGT
>JAZQNZ010000216.1:0-3273 GCA_045627665.1 Oscillospiraceae bacterium | reverse complement strand
GGCAACCAGCGTGAGCTTGCGGACGATTGGACGAAGTTCGGAGATCCGTGGAGCTATCGCCGCTACAAGCACACGGTGAAGATTGATTTTCCGGATCACACCGTGCTCGTCGTGCCCTACGACGTTCCTGTCGTCGGCTATGGAAACGACAACATCGGCACGCTGCGGCTTTGGCAGTGCGAGGCCGTGGAGGAACTGGACTTTGATGCATTCAACTCGCAGAATTATGAGCGCGCGCTGGCGGCGAAGAACAAGGCGGAGGACATCACCCGCGTGCTGTATCCCAACGACAGCGAGTGGGAGGGGAAGCGCCTGCGCATCAAGCAGCAGTACGTTCTGTCCAGCGCGTCGCTGCAGGATATTCTGCGTTCGTTTAAGGAAAATCACGGCTGCGACCTTGACCGGCTGCCGGAATTCGTTGCCATTCAGCTCAACGATACCCACCCTGCCATGAGCATCCCGGAGCTGATCCGACTGCTGATGCGCGAGGGCTATGACTTTGACCGCGCGTTTGAACTGACGCGGCAGGTGTTTTCCTACACCAACCACACGGTCATGAGCGAGGCACTGGAAAAGTGGGATCTCAATCTGCTCGGCAGCGTTGTGCCGGAAATCGTGGAGATCCTGCGCCGCATCGAGGAGCGGCTGCAGCAGGAGCACCCGGGACTTTTCATCATCCGCGACAATACCGTGAATATGGCAAATCTCTCCGTTTATATGGGCGTGCACGTCAACGGCGTGGCACAGATCCACAGCGAGATCATCAAGCACGACATTTTCCGCGACTGGTACGCCGTGTTTCCCGATAAGTTCACCAACGTTACCAACGGTATCACGCCGCGCCGCTGGCTCGGACTTTGCAATCCGGAACTGACCGGGCTGCTGGAGGATCACTGCTTCAAGGGGTTCTTGACTGATCTTGACCGTCTGGAAACGCTTCGACCCATGATCGACAAGCAGATCATTGAGCGATTCAACGCGATCAAGCTGACGAAAAAGCGCCAGCTTGCCGAGGTCATTCGCGCGCGCGAGGGCGTGGAAATCCCCGTCGATGCGGTGTACGATGTGCAGGTCAAGCGCCTGCATGAGTATAAGCGCCAGCTCATGAACGCATTTTCTATTCTGGACATTTATTTTAGCCTGAAGGAAGGGCGGTTGGAGAATTTTCCGAACACCGTGTTTATTCTCGGCGCAAAGGCCGCGCCCGGCTACTGGCGCGCGAAGAGCATTATCCGCTACATCAACCGCGTGGCGCAGCTCGTCAATCACGACCCCGACGTTGCCGGAAAGATGAAGGTCGTGTTCGTACGCAACTATAACTGCTCCTATGCCGAGCATATTCTCCCTGCGGCAGACCTCAGCGAACAGATTTCGCCTGCCGGTACGGAGGCCAGCGGCACCAGCAATATGAAGCTGATGCTCAACGGCGCGGTCACGCTGGGCACGCTGGACGGCGCCAACGTCGAGATCGCGGAAGCGGCAGGCATGGAGAACGAGTATATCTTCGGCGCCTCCATTGAGGACATCACACGCATCCGCGACACCTACCGCGCACGCGATATTTATGAGCGCGACGAGCGCGTCCGCCGCGTGGTCGATACGCTGGTGGACGGCACTGTTGAGACCGACGACGGCCTGCGTGAACTGTGGACAGCGCTGCTGGACGGCGCAAGCTGGCATCGCGCCGACCACTACTATGTTCTGCATGACCTCCGCAGCTATATTGACACCAAGCTGCGCGCCATCTATGACTGGCGCGACCGCGAAGCCTTCGGCAGAAAGTGCCTGATCAACATTTCCGCCGCGGGACGCTTTTCCGCCGACCGTGCGCTGCGGCAGTATGCGGAGAATATCTGGAATATCAAATAAGGCGTCTGTAAAAGCAGATATGTATTGCAGATGCGCTGCAGATGCACATTCAGCCCCCGGCAGAGGAAAATTCTGCCGGGGGCTTGACGCTGTGCGCTGAGGAGAAATATAATGAATCTATCATTTGATAACGGAGGTGTCTGATATGGTGCTTTTTGACAACGCGGGACGCGCAAACACGGCAGAGGTTATCCGGCTGGCGCTGGCGCGCGCGGCAGAACTGGACTGCGACATCGTTGCGGCGTCCACCTGGGGCGCAACGGCGGAGATGCTGGTGGAGCAGGCGGAAAAGACCGGCTTCAAAAACCGCATTGTGATCGTGCGCGGTACGTCCGGCAAGGCACGCGGCGGCGTCAACCTGATGACGCCGGAGGTGAAGCAGGCGCTGGAGGCACGCGGTGCGAGGATCGTTACGGCGGCACATACGCTGAGCGCCGGCGAGCGCGGACTCAGCGGCAGGCACAAGGGCGTGTATCCGCTGGAGATCATGGCGGAAACGCTTCGCACCTTCGGTGCGGGCGTGAAGGTCGGATTTGAGTGCGCCGTGATGGCGCTCAACGCCGACGAAATTGCTTTCGGCAAGCCCGTCGTCGCCATTGGCGGGACACACCGGGGCGCGGACAGCGCCATCGTCATTACGCCGAGCTATGCCGCGACCATTCTGGAGACGGTCGTGCATGAGATCATCTGCAAACCCTATGACCTCAACCCGCCGAAGGCATCCGAGCTGACCGACTGGGACGGCGCGAGCCTTGACAAGAAGCCGGAATAAGCCTGATACAACAATTAACGGACGCCCGCAGGGCGTCCGTTAATTGTTGTATCAGGTATTGAATTCAGGATTTCTCCGTCTGCTCTGGAGGGAGCTCCTCGAAGAAGGTGTAGCGGCTGCGCCCGGTTTCCTTGGAGTAGTACAGAGCCTTGTCCGCAGAACCCATCAGCTCATCGTAGTCAAAGCCGACGTTTTGCGTGCAGGCAATGCCGCAGCTGCAGGAAACATGGACAGATGCGCCGTTGTGCTCATAGTCCGCAGACAGGCGCTTGATGAGCCAGTTCAGCTTGTTGCGGAGCGAGCTGACCGGGATGTTCTTGACGAAAATGCAGAATTCGTCACCGCCGAAGCGGGAGAGAATGTCCAGATTGGAGAAGATGAGGCGAAGCTTGTTTACCACGTCGCAGAGTACCTGGTCGCCGATGAGGTGACCGAGCGTGTCGTTGACATCCTTGAAGTGGTCAAGGTCGAGGAAAATGAGGGCGTGGTTCTGTCCGGGAAGCTGATCCAGAGAATCGCGCACCATGAACTCAAAGGCTTCCTTGTTGTAAAGACCGGTCAGCGGGTCACGCTGCACCTGCTCCATCAGTTTTTCGCGCTCTGTGATCTGCATATCAACGTCGCGGATGAGA
>JAZQNZ010000215.1:0-4848 GCA_045627665.1 Oscillospiraceae bacterium | reverse complement strand
CGTGCCTGCGGGAGTCAGGGAAACGGTGTGGTGGTTGCGATTGAGAAGCGATACTCCGAGTTCGTTTTCGAGAGAGACAATGCCGCGGCTCAGCGCCGGCTGACTGACAAACACTTCATTTGCGGCTTCCGTGAAGCTCAGTGTTCTTGCGACTGCCGCGAAGTATTCAAGCTGCTTAAATGTCATCGAACCATCTCCTGCAAAATATTATAATTCTTTTTTGTTATAATAACACATTTTTCGAAAAATGAATAATAAAATTATTGCATATCAATATATCTTTTTTGTATTTCCACTCGTTTTTCTTTCAGTGTAATATAGTACCATAAAATATGTGCGTGCCACGGCCCGGAACCGATGCTTCGCCGGGCGTCTGTTTCGCAAAAACCTTTGAAAAGAGCGGATGGCCGCGCTGTTTGGACCGAGCAGGCCGTCCGGCGATTTCTGCCGGAATTACACATTTTCTGCTTGCGCAGCGACGAATTTGATACTATAATAATTTTACATACGCATTTATACGGTATTAAAAAATTAGTAATAGTTATATTTTTGAAAGGAGCAACCCCATATGATTATCATTGGCGAAAAGATCAACGGTTCCATTCCTTCCATGGCCAAGGCCATCGCTGCCCGCGATGAAGCCTGGATCAAGGACGTTGCAAAGAAAGAAGCAGACGCCGGTGCCGATTTCATCGACTGCTGCGCATCCGTTGAGGAAGGCGAAATTGAGACCTTGCACTGGATGATCGACCTGATCCAAAGCGTCACCGATACTCCCATCGCTGTTGACAGCCCCAACGCCGCTGTCTGCATCGAAGGCATGAAGTTCTGCAAAAAGCCCGGCATGATCAACTCCGTCTCCGGCGAAGGCAACAAGATGGACGTCGTGTTCCCCGTCATCGCCGACACCGAGTGGGACGTCATGGCTCTGCTGTGCGACGATACCGGTATCCCCAAGACCGCTGCCGACCGTATCCGTGTTCTGGACAACATCATGGCCAAGGCCAAGAGCTTCGGCATTGCCGAGTCCCGCATCCACATTGATCCCCTCGTGGAGATGCTCTGCACCTCTGAGGACGGCATCGCCATGGTTGTCGAGGTCATGACCTATATCAAGAAGAACTATCCCAAGGCTCATATCTCCGGCGCAATCTCCAACATCTCCTTCAACCTGCCTTACCGCAAGATCCTGAACATCGCTTTCGCCGTTCTCGCCATCAACGCCGGCATGGACAGTGCTGTTATGGATCCTCTGAGCCGCGACCTGCGCGGCGCCATCTATGCCGCAGAGGCTATGATCGGTGAGGACTATATGTGCATGGAGTATATCGGCGCGTTCCGCGAGGATATCTTCGGGCCCCAGAAGTAATTCAGCATTTTTTCGGACAGGCAGTGTTCCCTGACATTGCCGTTCCATTATCTGTCTGCGGCTTTTTCGTATAAAAGCCGCAGACAGATACGCCCGCCGTGTCCGGTCGATTGCCGGAATCATGGAGAAGGCGGAGCTTTTGACAGAAAAAGCTCAAAGAATAGTTTGTTTTTTCGCTTACCTAAAATTTGACAGAGTGGGAAACAGTGCGTTAAGTGCCGGAGGATGGGAAGTTGCCTCCGAACGAAGGGGATTTGGTCTCCGCGGTACTGTTTTCGCGTCCGCTGCCACCCAAGGTTGCTAACAAAAACTCCTTTCGTGGCATGTCACGGAAAGGAGTTATTTTATATGAAAATTAAAACAAGACAGCTGGCGCTGGATGCCATGCTGGCGGCTATGTGCGCGGTGTTGGGGTATGTCGCGCTCGATTTCCTGAGCATTAAGGTCACCTTTGAATCGCTGCCGATCCTGCTCGGCGCACTTCTGTTCGGCCCGCTGGACGGCGCACTGATCGGTCTGGTCGGCACAGGCGTTTATCAGCTTCTGCGCTACGGCGTCAGCGCAACGACGCTGCTCTGGATGGTTCCGTATGTTCTCTGCGGTCTGCTCGTCGGACTGTATGCAAAGAAGAAGGAGTTTTCGCTCAGCACGAAGCAGACGGTGATCATCGTTGTGCTGAATGAAATTCTCATCACGCTGCTGAACACCGGCGTGATGTATATCGACAGCAAGATGTACGCTTACTGGTTCCCCGGCTTTATCAGTGCCGCACTGGTGCTGCGTTTTGTCGTGTGCATCGTAAAGGCAGTGATTTTCGGATTCGTGCTGCCGATGCTGATTCACGGCGTTGAAAAGGTTGTCCGCCGGGGGACGGACTGAAAGGACAGAGAAAAAATGATGACCGCGGAAGAAGCGATTCGATACATCGAAGAGTACACATGGAGCACCACCCGTCTCGGTCTTGACCGGACGCGCGAGCTGCTCGGCAGACTGGGCGGTCCTCAGAAGAAGCTGAAATTCATCCATGAGGCGGGCAGCAACGGCAAAGGCAGCACCTGCGCCATGCTGGACGCGATCCTGCGTGCGGCAGGCTACAAGGTGGGACTGTATACCAGCCCGTATATTCAGGATTTCTGTGAGCGTATGCAGGTCAACGGTGAGAATATTCCCGGTGACACGCTGGCGCAGATCACGGAACGCGTTCGCGCCCTTGCCGATGCAATGGAGGATCCCCCCAGCCAGTTTGAGCTGGTGACCGCCATCGCCATGGAGTTTTTCATGGAGAGCAGGTGCGACATCGTCGTGCTGGAGGTCGGCATGGGCGGGGAACTGGATTCCAGCAATGTGATCGACGCACCCGAGGCGGCTGTCATTACAAATATCGGTCTGGAGCACACGGAATATCTGGGCGACACGCTGGAAAAGATCGCTGCTGCCAAGGCCGGTATCATCAAGACCGGCTGCCATGCCGTCTGCTACGACGGTGCGCCGGAGGTCACGGAGGTTGTCCGCCGGGTTTGCGCGGAGAAAAAAGTTCCGCTGCGCTGCGTCAACTTTGCCCGTATGCAGCCGCAGAACGAAACGCTGGACGGACAGGACTTTTTGTGGGACGGTGCGCCGCTGCATCTGGCGCTGATCGGCCCGCACCAGCTTCACAACACCTGCACCGTGCTGGAAACGGTGGAGGCGCTGCGTGAGCGCGGCTGGAAGATCCCGGATGCCGCAGTTGCGGATGGGCTGAACACCGTGAAATGGCCCGCGCGTCTGGAAATTCTCGGTCGCAGCCCGCTTTTCCTGCTGGACGGCGGACACAATCCCCAGTGCGCGGAAGCGCTTGCGGGCAGTCTGCATAAGCTTCTGCCCGGGAAGAAGGCGGTTTTCCTGCTCGGCGTGCTTGCGGATAAGGATTATCCGCAGATCATGGACATTGTCATGCCCTATGCGGAAAAGTTTATCTGCCTGACCCCGTTCAGCGACCGCGCGCTGTCGGCGGAAGCGCTGGCGGAATTCCTGCGCGGCAAGGGCGCTGCGGCGGAAGCCTGCGGCGGACTGGAAGCGGGGATCCGCATGGCGGAGGAAACCGCGGGGAAGGACGGCGTTGTCGTTTCGTTCGGCTCACTTTATCTTGCGGGACACGTCCGCACAGCGTATCAGAAGCTGTACGGAGAATAACAGAAATCATCGGGGCGGCCCGCCGAGGTTCGGCGTGCCGCCCATTCAAGCATGAAGAAGCAATCGCGACAGAGCAAAAACGGAGGGATATTATGGAACACATTACCTTGACTGTCCTGCGCGGCGGCACTGCCGAACGGATCACCGCATCCACGCAGTGCAGCATCCTGAGCACCCTGCGCGGCGAGGACTACACCGAGCCGGATGCACCCTGCGGCGGTCAGGGCACCTGCAGAAAGTGCCTCGTGACCGTGAGCGGCCCTGTCAGAAGTCTGGAGGGATTCGGCGAGCGCACCGTGGAAAACGAGCCGCTGCTTGCCTGCCGTTATGCCCCTGCGGGGGACTGCACCGTAACGCTGAGCGCGAAAGAGAAGATGAACGTCGTCACCGCGGGCGCGGGCAGCATTGCTGCCGGCGGCGAGGGACTCGGCTTTGCAGTGGATATCGGAACGACGACCGTGGCTGCATTCCTCTATGATCTTGCCACGGGCAAACGTCTCGGTGCGGAGGGCGGACGCAATGCCCAGCGCAGCTACGGCGCAGATGTGATCAGCCGCATCACCCGCGCGAGCGAGGGGGATCTTCCCGCCCTGCGTGACGCCGTGCGCCGCCAGCTTACCGGGCAGGCAAAGGAACTGTGTGCCAAAAGCGGACGCAGCCTGAACGAGCTGCGCCGGATCTCCATCGCGGGCAACACGGTCATGGAGCATCTGTTTGCGGGACTTGACCCGACCAATATCGGCGTTGCACCCTTTACGCCGGAGAGCCTGTTCGGCGACCACCGCAGCGCGGCGGACTGCCTTCCGGAGCTTGGAACGGCGGATGTTTATCTTGCACCCTGCGTTGCGGGCTACGTCGGCGGCGATATTACCGCCGGTCTGGTTGCTTCCCGTGCGCAGGAGGCCGACGGACTCTGGCTGTATGTGGACATCGGTACGAACGGCGAGATGGGACTCGGCAACAAAGACGGCTTTGTCACCTGCGCCACTGCCGCCGGACCCGCATTTGAGGGCGCAGAGATCGCCTGCGGCATGGACGGCTCTGCGGGCGCCATCGACAAGGTGACCGCGGTGGACGGCGATGTGGAGTGCCATGTGATCGGCGACGTGAAAGCGATCGGCGTCTGCGGCAGCGGTCTGATTGATGCGATTTCCGCAATGCTCACTGTCGGCGCCATCACCGAGGCGGGGCGTATGCTGCCGCCGGACGATGCGCCCGAAAAGATCCGTGACCGCATTTTCCGCCGTGAAGACGGTTCCCTGGCATTCCTGCTGCGGGACGGCGTATTCATCGCCGCGCAGGATATC
>JAZQNZ010000214.1:0-4041 GCA_045627665.1 Oscillospiraceae bacterium | reverse complement strand
GTCCACGCGGCGGTTGTGCGCTCTGCCCTCCGGCGTATCGTTGGTGTCAACGGGCCAGTATTCGCCGCAGCCGGAGGCCGTCAGATACTTGGGCTCGATAATTTCATAATCCAGCACCTTCTGCAGCGTATTCACGGCGCGTGCCGTGCTCAGCGCCCAGTTGCTGCTGAATTCCAGACTGTGGATGGGGATGTTGTCCGTATGCCCCTGAATCGAAATCTTTTGAATCGAGGAAATGTTTTCCTCAATGAGTCCTACAACCTTTTCCAGCAGCTCCAGGCTCTGTGTCTTCAGATATGCCTTTCCGGACTCAAACAGAAACACTTCGCCGAAGCGGATGGTGATGATGTCATCCTCGCGGATAATGCTCATATCGCCCTCAAGACCGTTTTCCTCGATGAAGTCCTGAATTTTCTGATACAGTTCATCAAACACCTGCGCCGTGGAATTCTCATCCTGCGCGTTGCCGGGGTCAGTGGCTCCGTTGTCAGTACGGTTTTCATAGTTGACCATCGGGTCAACGGCAGTGATCGCCTCCTCGCGGGCAAAGCCGACGTCAAACGCCATGACCGTCGCCGCGCCCTGCTGACCGGAAAACGCCTGCACGATCTTATTCCATTTTGCGGAGTCAACCGAGGAGAACGCATACAGAAGCACGAAAAAGCAAAGCAGGTTCGTAACAAGGTCGCCGTATGTATCCATCCAGTTATAGCCGCCGCCTTCTTCCTCCGGCTCACTCCTCTTTTTCTTGCGTGCCACGATCGCTCACCACCTTTGAAAGGGAATTTTGCAGCATTACTTTGCTTCGCCGCCTTCTTCCGCCGCGCTGGGAGCCTTGATTTTGCCCTCAAGCACCATGCGGGACACGAAAGATTCGAGCTTTTCCTTGATGATACGGGGGTTCTCGCCGTTTTCAATGGCAAGCACGCCCTCAATGACCATTTCCTTCCGTGTGTATTCGATCACGCCCAGCGTCTTCAGGCGCTTGGAGATCGGCCCGAACAGGACGTTTGCAAGGATCGAGCCGTAGAACGTCGTAACCAGTGCGACTGCCATGGACGGGCCGAGCGCGTCCATATCCGAAAGGCTTCGCAGCATATTGATCAGACCGATGATGGTACCGGCCATACCGTAGGACGGCGCGTAGCCGGCGGCTGCGTCAAACACCGCACGGTTGTCCGCGTGGCGGGCCTTTGTCGCGTCAAGCTCCGTCTCCAGAACGCTTTCGATCAGCTCCGGGTCGGAACCGTCAACCACCAGCATGATCGCCTTCTTCAGAAACGGATCTTTCATATCGTCCGTCAGCTCCTCCAGAGCCAGCAAACCGTCGCGGCGGGCGATATTCGCAAGATTGATGATTTGATCGATGTCCTCTTTCAGATTGTTGTTTTCCTTGCCGAAGGCAATGCCGATCGCCTTCACCGCGCTTTTCAGCTGCGGGAAGGAGAAGGACGCCATCGTGGAGAATATCGTACCGCCCAGAACGATGAACACCGAGGTCGGATCCCAGAAGTCTGCGAGGTGGCCGCTCATAAGGATCGTGGCCATAACGCTCGCAATGGACAGGATCATTCCGATAATTAAGTTCACTTTGTCAACTCCCTGATCTTTTTCTGACCGCAGTCAGACCGCGGTCATTTTTCGCATCCCTGCCGAAAGTTCACTTTACGCCCTCTTCCAGAAGAACGTCGGAGCTGATTGCAGCCGCGTTTTTGACGCAGCAGCCGCTTTCACGCACCATTTTTGCAAGAGTTTCCGCCGATTCCGCAACAATGACTTTTCTGCCGGTCGCCAGAGAAATTACGGTGTCCGGGGTCTCCTCAATGAACTCGATCAGATTTTCGTTAATCCAGAATGTATCACGTTTGTTGAGTTTTGTCACCTGAATCATTGTTTTTTCCCCTCAAAAAAATTTTTTTCGGTGGTCAGCTTCGGTTCGGAATCCTATCAGCGCTTGAGATTGACAAGCTCCTCCAGCATGGAGTCCGAGGTCGTGATCACACGGGAATTGGCCTGGAAGCCGCGCTGAACGATAATCATATTCGTCAGCTCCGTGGCAAGGGAGACGTTGGACATTTCGAGCTGGCCGGATTGAATCTGGCCGCAATTGACGCCGACGAACTTCACGGCCGGATTGCCGCTGTTGACGGTCTCGGCATACTTGCTGTTGCCGAGCGCTTCCAAACCGGCAGTGTTGTTGAAGGTCGCAAGTGCAAGTCTGGCGATGGTAGAAATTGTGCCGTCTTCTTCCGTAACGGTCACTTTACCGTAGGAGTCAACCGCGTAGTCCAGGTAGTTCTTCGCGCCGGCTCCGGTGCCGACCGTACCGAGCATCTGGATCCTCTCCAGTCTGGGCGTGCTTTCGTCCTTCAGATCATCGGCGGTTTTGCTGACGGTGCCCAGAACATATTCGCCGCTCTGGGTAACAAGAAAGCCCTCTCTGTCCAGAGCAAAGTTTCCGTTTCGGGTGTAGATGTTCTGATCCGCGCCCTCCACGATGAAGTAGCCCTCGCCGGAGATCTTGAAGTCCAGCGGGCCTTCGGTGTGCTGCGAGGAGCCTTCCGTCATGTCCTTGGCGATGGCGGAGATCGTACTGCCGAGGCCGACCTGCTTCGGGTTCTGGCCGCCGTTGTTCTCCGTGGGGGCGGAAGCTTCGCTGATGGTCTGGCTGACAAGGTCGCTGAAAATCACGCGGTTTGCCTTATACGCGGTGGTGTTGACATTGGCGACGTTATTGCCGATAACGTCCATCGCGGTCTGGTGGCTTTTCAGTCCGGAAACACCGGAAAAAAGAGAACGCATCATAGTCGTATTCGCTCCTGTTCAAAAAATTTTTATCCTGCACTCCGCAGGGAATCGCCGGAATCGTCCCGGCGCGCTTGATTTCGATTTTCGGTCTGCGGTCAGATTTCCCCGACCGCCTCGTCCTGAGGCGCTTCGGGAACATCCGCCGCTTCGGGCGCCGGCTGAATCTCCGGATTTGCCGGATCGGCGGGCTGCGTCGGCTGCGTCTCCTGCGGCATGGCGACCTCGGACACCATGAGGACGTTTTCGACCGGGATCGCATTGCCGTCCGTCACAACATAAACCGCGCCGCTCTGCATGATTACGCTGTCCACGAGCCCGGCAAAGGCTTCCGTCTCGCCGGTGTTGGAGTTGAGGATCTCGGCGTAGATCTGCTTGCCGACAAATCCCATCGCCTGTGTGGCGGTCAGAGAGCCGCCCATCGACTGCATCTGTTCCAGCGAGGTGAGCTGGGCGAGCTGGGCGACGAAGTCCGTATTGCTCTGCGGCTCCAGCGGGTCCTGATACTGCATCTGCGCCACAAGGAGCTGCATGAAGGTCTCGGTGTCAACCCGCATACTGTTGTTGGTTTTCTTGTCTCCCGCATTTGCAACGTAATTTACGCTGCCTGCGCTGCCGACTGCTTCAGTTCCCATCGTTCCGCCTCCTAAATTCTGTATCCGGGGACGGAAACGTCCTCGGCGGCGTAGTCCGCGCCGTTTTCCTGCGCGCCGCGCGCGGTCGTTCCGGCAGTGGGAGCCTCCAGCTCCGCGTCCTCCGTCCGTCCTGCGCCGTCCGCGCCGTCAATGCCTTCGATCCGGAAAACCCCGGGGCGCTCCCGTCTCGGTTCGCGGCCCTGTCCGTTTCCGGAATGTCCGTCCTGATCGAGCCGGCTGTAAATAACCTCCGCCTTTTCGACCTGGACGCCCTTTTCCTGCATGGTCAGCAGGTAGTGATCCATCTGCGCGGCAATCAGATCTGCGGCTTCCTTGTTGTCCGTAACGATTTTCGCGGTCAGATGGTTTTCGTCCGAGGAGATGGTGATCGAGATCGAGCCCAGCTCCTCCGGGTCAAGCGCGATGGTGATCTCCGCAGGACTGATATCGATGCTCTGCAGGTCGGATGCAAGGCCGTCGATCGCCTTGCCGATCGCCTGCGCGATCTCGGTGGGTTCCAGCTTTGCAATCAGCTTTTCCGCTGTAAATCTCGCCGCATTTGCAAAGGTCTGCACCGTCTGCAGCTCAGGCACCGCATCGG
>JAZQNZ010000213.1:0-2306 GCA_045627665.1 Oscillospiraceae bacterium | reverse complement strand
GAAAGTATGACGCCCGCATCGCCCGCAGCATTTCCATCCTCTACGGCGGCAGCATGAATGTGAAAAATGCAGCCGAGCTGCTGGCCATGCCCGACATCGACGGCGGTCTGATCGGCGGCGCTTCCCTCAAGCCCGCAGATTATGCACAGCTCATCGAGATCAGCGCACAGGTGGAAAATGAGTAAGTCACCTTCTGTTCTTCTGATTATGGACGGCTACGGCCTTGCCGCGCCAACTGATTTTAACGCCGTCCACATTGCGGCAACGCCCAATCTTGACGCGCTGTTTGCCGCCTGCCCCCACACGCAGCTCTCCGCCTCCGGTATGGACGTCGGTCTGCCGGACGGACAGATCGGCAACAGCGAGGTCGGTCACACCAACATCGGCGCGGGGCGCGTCGTGTTTCAGGATCTGCCGCGCATCTCCCGCGCGATCGACGACGGAAGCTTCTTTGAAAATGCCGCTTACCTGCAGGCCATCCGCCGTGCAAAGGGCACCGGCAGTGCGCTGCACATTCTCGGTCTCTGCTCCGACGGCGTCGTTCACAGCCATCTCAGCCATATCTTTGCCATGCTGGAGCTGGCAAAGCGGCAGGGACTTGAAAAGGTATATGTCCACTGCTTCCTCGACGGGCGCGACGTTCCGCCGAAAAGCGGGAAGGACTATGTCCGGCAGCTTGCCGACAAGTGTGCCGCGCTGGGCGTCGGCAAGATCGCAACCGTGCAGGGCCGCTTTTACGGCATGGACCGCGACAAGCGCTGGGAGCGTTTGCAGATCGGCTATGACGCGCTCGTACGCGGCGTCGGCACGGCAAACGCCGACCCCGTCCGCGCCGTGGAGGACAGCTATGCTAACGGCGTGACGGATGAGTTTGTTGAGCCGGTCATCTGCTGCGCCGACGGCTGCATCCGCTCCGGCGACAGCGTCATTTTCATCAACTTCCGCCCCGACCGCGCGCGGGAAATGACCTGGGCGCTTACGGGAAATCTTCCCGCAGACGCCGCCATGCAGACCGAGACGCTCGACCTCGCCTTCGTCTGCACCACGCAGTATGACGAAAAGCTCACGCTGCCCATCGCATTTCCCCCGGAAACCATCGAAAACACGCTCGGCGAGTATATCAGCTCACTCGGTATGCGCCAGCTCCGCATCGCAGAGACGGAGAAATATGCCCACGTCACGTTCTTCTTCAACGGCGGCGTGGAAAAGGTCTGCGACGGCGAGGATCGCGTGCTGATCGAATCGCCCAGACAGTTCCCCACCTACGACCTCATCCCCGAAATGAGCGCCCGTCAGGTCACCGACGCGTGCTGCGCCCGCATCCGCTCCGGCGACTACGACGTGATCGTGTGCAACCTTGCCAACTGCGACATGGTCGGCCACACCGGCGTCATGGATGCCGCTGTCAAGGCGGTTGAGACGGTTGATGAATGCGTCGGGAAGATCGTGGCGGCAGTGAAGGACATGGGCGGCATCGCCCTCATCACCGCCGACCACGGCAATGCGGACTGTATGCGCGCGCCCGGCGGCGAGCCGCACACCGCGCACACCACCAACCCCGTTCCGCTGATCGTCACAGGCGCGGATGCGTCTATGAAGCTTCGCCCCGGCAGACTGTGCGACCTTGCGCCCACGCTTCTGGCGCTGATGGGGTATCAGAAGCCTGTTGAAATGACGGGGGAAAGTCTGATCGAAAAATAACCTCGCTGCCGCGAGAGGAACGTGTCTCCGACGGCCTCTTTTCTCTGTGAAGAGAAAAGAGGAAAAGAGTCGCCAAAGGGCTGCGGCCCTTTGGAAACCCATGGAGTTTTCAAGCTTGCGCTTGCGCGCAAATGGTGCGCCCGCTGACGCGGGAAATCACGCCGCGGCACTCCGTAGCCGCGGCTGTACCGCAAAAATCAGAAAACCACCGCATTAGCGCCGGAGCGTAAGCGGGGTGGCGCGGACGTAGACGCAGAGACTATTCGTCTACATTCTTAAAACAAGTTTCCCCTCGCACCCGAGGGTAGGGGTCAAGGGGGAGGGGCGCTTTTCCAAGCGCCTCCCCCTTGTGACTCTTTCCCCCATTTCTCTTCACAGAGAAATGGAGCCGCCCGGGGGCAGAACACTCTCTCAAAAGCACAAACCACCACCAAGGAACCACTATGAAGACTCTCAATGACTACTGCCTTGCGCAGTTCGGCGAAAAGCTCTATAAGCTCTGCCTGAATATCGGCTGTACCTGCCCCAACCGCGACGGCACGCTGGACACGCGCGGCTGCATCTTCTGCTCCGCCGGCGGTTCCGGCGAATTCGCGGGCGACGCC
>JAZQNZ010000212.1:0-6893 GCA_045627665.1 Oscillospiraceae bacterium | reverse complement strand
GCCGTCCTTCGGTACGGCGCCCTCCGGGAAGTGGATGTGGATATCCTTGTTCTTATAAAACTCCGCGTCGATGCCGAGCGCGGCGCAGCGTGTGCGGATGTAGCTCACGGCGGCCTGCGCGGATTCCTTCATCACATCGCCGAGGTTGCCGGTCAGCTCCAGCTTGCCGGCGCCCTCCATGACGGAGGCTTCAACATCCAGCACCTCGCCGCCGACGCTCGTCCACGCAAGGCCGCGCACAAGACCGACCTCGTCCCGCGGGTAAAGGTGCGTTTCGCGATACTTCGGGACGCCGAGATACTGCTCTAACTGCCCCGCACGGACGGAGACGGACTTTTTCTCTCCCTCCGCGATGATGCGCGCCGTCTTGCGGCAAAGCGCGGCAAGCTCGCGCTCCAGAACGCGGACGCCGGACTCCCTCGTATAATCCGAAATGATCTCACGGACGGCATCGTCGCTGACCTTGAGCTTCACGGCGGTCAGACCGTGCTTTTTCCTCTGCTTGGGCAGAAGGTGCTGCTTTGCGATCTGCAGCTTTTCCTCGTCGGTATAGCTGCCGAGCTCGATGACCTCCATACGGTCAAGCAGCGCGCGGGGAATCGTGTCCGTCGTGTTTGCGGTGGTAATGAAAAACACGTCGCTGAGGTCAACCGGGATCTCAAGGAAATGGTCGCGGAAGCTGCCGTTCTGCTCGCCGTCCAGCGCCTCCAGCAGCGCAGCGGACGGGTCGCCCCGGTAGTCGCTGCCGAGCTTGTCGATCTCGTCAAGCACCATCACGGGGTTCATGCTCTTTGCCTGCTGCAGTCCCGCAATGATGCGGCCCGGCATGGAGCCGACATAGGTTTTTCTGTGGCCGCGGATCTCTGCCTCATCGTGGACGCCGCCGAGGGAAACGCGCGCCAGCGCGCGGTTTGTCGCCCTTGCGATGCTGATGGCAATACTCGTCTTCCCGACGCCCGGAGGGCCGACAAGGCACAGCACGCCGCATTTCGCCTCCGGCGCGATCTGCCGCACCGCGAGGTATTCCAGAATACGGTCCTTGACCTTTTCCAGACCGTAGTGATCTTCGTCAAGACATTTTTTTGCCTTTGCAATGTCCGCCGTGTCCTTCGTGCGGATATTCCAGGGCAGCTCGATGCAGGTGTCCAGATAGGAGCGGATCACCGCGCCCTCACTGCTGCCGAAGGGCTGCTTCGCAAGGCGGCTGACCTCCTTGAGCAGCTTTTCCTCCGTCTCCTTTTCAAGCTGAAGCGCGCGGATCCGGCTGCGGTATTCATCCAGCTCCTCCGGCGCATCCTCTTCGCTCTCGCCCAGTTCGCTGCGGATCACTTTGATCTGCTCGCGCAGATAGTAGTCCCGCTGGGAACGGTCCATCTCCTGCTTGGTGACCTCCTCCAGCTCACGCTCCAGCGTCAGAACGTTGATCTCGCGGTTTACCATGCGGATGACGAGCGCAAGGCGCTGCTTTGGACGCAGCTCTTCCAGGATCATCTGCTTTTCCGTATGCTTGAGTACGACATTCTGCGCGACAAAGTCCGCAACAAAGCCGAGATCGTCGGAGTCCGCCGCCTGAAGGCAGGCGTCCGGCGAGACACTGTCGGACACGGAGGTATATTCGTCAAACAGCGAAAGGCAGCGGCGAAGCTGCACCTCCAGCTTCGGCGTGGACGCCGGGCAGGGCTCGGTCGTGATCTTTTCCAGCACAGCGGTATAGTTCGGCAGTGTCTCGTTCAGGGAGACAATGCGGGCGCGGTATTCGCCCTCCACCATGACCTTGACAAGCCCCGTGCCGGGAATGCGCAGGATCTGACGGATCATGCACACCGTGCCGACGGTGTAAAGATGCTCCGCTGTCGGGATCTCCGTGGAGATGTCCTTCTGCGAGACGAGAAAAATGCGCTGATCCGTGCCGAGCGCGGCATTCAGCGCAGCAACGGACATCGGACGCTCCACGTCAAATTTCATGCTTGCGCCGGGGAACGCGGTGATCCCGCGCAGCGGCAGCAGCGGCAGAGTGATCAGTTCGTTTAAGGTTTCGGATTCCATGTTTTCGCCCCCTCGTGATCGGGTTATCTGAAAAAGGCGGAGGCGTTTTTTTACCTCCGCCCTGACTGTTTACTTTGTCAGCTCCGGATGATCTCCGGCTCGGTGCCGTTTTTGATGCAGTCCGCCGTGATGACCACCTTGCGGATCGTCGGATCAGAGGGCACCTCGTACATGACCTTCGTCATCGCTTTTTCCATGACGCTGCGCAGTCCGCGCGCGCCGATCTCCATCTCGATTGCCTTGTCGGCAATGGCGTCCAGTGCCTCCGGCTCGTAGATCAGCTCAACATTGTCCAGATCAAGCAGAGCCTTATACTGCTTCGTCAGCGCATTTTTCGGCTCGGTAAGGATGCGGACAAGGTCTTCGCGGCCGAGGCTGCTGAGCGGCGTGATGACGGGCAGACGGCCGATCAGCTCCGGAATGATGCCGAACCGCAGAATGTCGTGCTGCTGAACGTGCTGCAGCGTTTCGCCGACATTGCGCTCCCGGCTGCTCTTGATCTCCGCTTCAAAACCCATGCTCTTTTTGTCCAGCCGCTGCTCGATGATCTTGTCCAGACCGTCGAACGCACCGCCGCAGATGAACATGATGTTTGTGGTGTCGATATGGATAAACTCCTGATGCGGGTGCTTCCGTCCGCCCTGCGGGGGAACGGCGGCAACCGTGCCCTCCAGAATCTTCAGCAGCGCCTGCTGCACACCCTCGCCGGAAACGTCGCGGGTGATGGAGGTA
This sequence comes from Oscillospiraceae bacterium, assembly GCA_045627665.1. GTDB lineage: Bacteria > Bacillota > Clostridia > Oscillospirales > Oscillospiraceae > SVKR01. The sequence continues at coordinate 4,115 of JAZQNZ010000212.1, read as the reverse complement.
TTCTCGCTCTTGCGGGAAATTTTGTCGAGCTCGTCAATGTAGATGATGCCGTGCTGCGCTTTTTCCACGTCGAAGTCCGCCGCCTGCAGCAGACGGAGCAGGATGTTTTCAACGTCCTCTCCGACATAGCCGGCCTCGGTCAGCGTCGTCGCGTCCGCAATGGCAAAGGGAACGTCCAGCAGGCGTGCCATCGTCTGGGCAAAGAGCGTCTTGCCGCTTCCGGTCGGGCCGACAAGCAGAATGTTGCTCTTCTGCAGCTCCACGTCGCTGTCCTTACTGCCGCAGAAAATGCGCTTATAGTGGTTGTAAACCGCAACGGACAGCGCGACCTTTGCCCGATCCTGTCCGATGATGTAATCGTCAAGCACCTTGCGGATCTCCGCCGGCTTGGGCAGCTTCTCCGGCTTGCGGTAGGTCACCGCGGGGCGGGCTTCGGGGTATTCGGCGTCAGGATCGTAGCTCTCGTCGATGATACCCATGCACAGCCGCACGCACTCATCGCAGATGTAGGAGCCGTTGCCGGCGATCAAGCGGTTCACGTCCGTCTGGGGTTTGCCGCAGAATGAGCAGCGGATGGATTTCGTTCCTTCATTTCTTGCCATTGTTTCTAACCAATCCTTTTTGCCTTTCAGTGTGCAAGATAGGGGGTAAATATTCTTTACCCCCTATTGCCTGTTATCATCTTTTGAAGATAACCTTATCGATCAGGCCGTAGTCCCGCGCTTCCTCTGCGCTCATAAAATTGTCGCGCTCGCAGTCCGCGCGGACAATGTCCACATCCTTGCCGCAGTTCTCCGCCATGATTCTGGTCAGATTATCCTTGATGCGGAGAATGTTTTTGGCGTGGATCTCGATATCCGTCGCCTGACCCTGAAAACCGCCGAGCGGCTGGTGGATCATGATCTCCGCGTTCGGCAGGGCGATGCGCTTGCCCTTGGCGCCGCTGCTGAGCAGGAATGCGCCCATGCTGGCAGCCATGCCGATGCAGATGGTGCTGACATCGCACTTGATATACTGCATGGTGTCATAGATCGCCATGCCCGCCGTTACGGAGCCGCCGGGGCTGTTGATATAGAACTGGATGTCCTTGTCGGGGTCCTGTGCCTCCAGATAGAGGAGCTGCGCCACGATCAGACTGGCGGTGGTATCGTTGACTTCCTCGCTGAGCATGACGATGCGGTCATTCAGCAGGCGGGAGAAAATATCGTAGCTCCGTTCGCCGCGGGAGGTCTGTTCAACGACATAAGGTACTAAACTCATAGGTGATTAACTCTCCTTCCTTTTGTTCGCTTATCCAAGAGAGCATACCCGGTCTGCCGGAAAATTATTCCTCTGTCTTCTTGGCCGCGGTCTTCTTTGCTGCGGGTTTCTTTGCGGGCTTTTCCTCTGCGGGCGCCGCTTCAGCGTCGGCAGCTTTCTTGGCTGCGGTCTTCTTCGCTGCGGGTTTCTTTGCGGGCTTTTCCTCTGCAGGTGCTTCCCCGGCAGCGGCAGGCTCCTCTTCCTTGTCCAGAGCAATGCCGGTGGAAACGATCAGATCGGCGGCCTTTCTCATCTTGAGGTCATTGCTGATCACTTCGGCGGGAACGCTGGCCTTGATCTTGTCGATCTCCATATTGTATGTCTCTGCAGCGGTCTTGTATTCGTTCTCGATCTCTTCGTCGGTCACGGCGAAATTCTCGACCTCGACGACCTTCTCGAGCAGAAGCTCGCCCTTGACGTCTCTCTCGCAGTTGGGGCGGATGTAGGTGCGGAAGGCGTTCTCGTCCAGACCCATCATGCCGAGATACTGCTCCAGAGTGAAGCCCTGCGCGGTGCAGTTGCGGGTATAGTCGGCAACAACGTTGTCCACGCGCTCGTCGATCATGGCGGCGGGGATGGAAACGGTCATATTTTCGACGGCCTTGGCCATCAGCTTGTCGCGGTAATTATTCTCAGCGGAGATCTTCTTCTGCGCCTCAAGATCCTTCTTGATGCTGGCCTTGTAGTCCTTCAGAGTGTCGAACTCGGAGACGTCCTTCGCAAACTCGTCGTCCAGTGCGGGGAGCTGCTCTTCCTTGACCTCATTGACCTTGACCTTGAATACGACGGCCTTGCCCGCCAGATCCGCATGATAATTCTCGGGGAAGGTGATGTCGATATCCTTCTCCTCGCCGGCCTTCATGCCGACGATCTGCTCCTCAAAGCCGGGTACGAATGCGCCGGAGCCGAGCACGAGGTCGTGGTTCTCGCCCTTGCCGCCGTCAAAGGGTACGCCGTCCTTGTAGCCGTCGAAGTCGATGTTGGCGGTGTCGCCTTCCTTGGCGGCACGGTCAACGGCAACGATGCGGGCGTTGCGCTTGCGGACAGTTTCAAGCTCCTTGTTCACGTCGGCAGCCATGATCTTGACGGGCTCCTTGTAAGCCTGCAGACCCTTGTACTCGCCCAGCGTCACTTCGGGGTAAAGAGCAGCTTCAAAGTCGATGGTCAGCGTCTTGTCGTCGGCAACATTGTAGTTGGTGATCATGGGATCGCCGACAGTGCGGTCCTTGGCCTCGTCCAGACCGGCCTTGTATGCGTCGAGCGCCAGCTCGTTCACGGCGTCCTCATAGAAAACGTCGGTGCCGTACATACCCTCGATGATCATGCGGGGCGCCTTGCCCTTGCGGAAGCCGGGGATGGCAATGTTTTTCTTTGCCTTCAGATAGGCCTTGTTGACTGCCGCTTCAAAGGCTGCAGCGTCCACTGCGGTCTGGAAGCTGAGCTTTCCATCTTCTCTTTTGATGTTCTTGATGTCCATTGGGGTGTTTCCTCCTATCAATCAATCAGACTGCTCTGATTTTCTACGGTAAAATATGGCAGGGGCGGCATATCCGCCCAATAACGCCATGATAGTATATCAGATACTTTCCCGAATTGCAAATATTTTTGCGGATTTTTCCTGATATTTCAGAATATTTTCTGCGGAATGAACTGCACATGATCCGCTGAAATCAGGTGAAAGCGCACGCCGTGCGCTTCGCCCTCAAACGCAAGCGCCCTGCCGCCGGAATGCAGATGCCCGTACCAGCAGTTTTTCACGCCGTAGCGCTCCAACAGCTCCAGCATCTCCGTCCACTCACAGCTTAGCGTTTTCGGCGGATAGTGGAGAAACACCAGTTTCTCCCGCTCTCCCGCCGCTTTCAGGCTCGCTTCCATCCGCAGCAGCTCGCGCGCCAGCATTTTGCGATCCTGCTCCGCCGTCTCCGATTCGCCGGGAAACCAGCCGCGGGTGCCGCAGATCGCACGGTCTTCATGGAAAATGCAGTTGTTATTCAGAATTTCGATGCTGTCGATGCCGTTTTCCCCGAAAAAGCGGTATGCCTGACTTGCGGTCGTCCACCAATAATCATGGTTGCCCTTGAGGATGATCTTTTTGCCCGGCAGACGGTGGATGAACAGGAAATCCTCCCGTGCGTCCGCCAGACTCATTCCCCAGCTCAAATCGCCGCAGATAACCGTCGTATCCTCCGGCTTCACCGTGGAAAAACCGCTCAGCAGCTTATCGGTATAGTTTTCCCAGCGTCCGCCGAATACGTCCATCGGCTTGTCGCAGCCGAAGGAAAGATGGAGGTCGCCGATCACATAAAGAGACATATGAATAAACTCCAAGAAAACTGAGAATACTTGAGGATACCGGAGCGGTATGCGCCGGAAATAACATTTCATCCGGAGGAAGCCATCATGACTAACGGCAAACACACCTGCGGCTGCGTCAAGGGCGTCGGCTGCGACGTTTACAACTGCAAGTACAACGACACGGAATGCAAGTGCTGCACCGCAGAGCACATCAGCGTTCAGAACAAGACCGCAATGAAAAAGGGCGAGACCTTCTGCGACACCTTCGCACCCAAGACCGCATTCTGAGCACAGGACAGGTAATTCCGGCAGCGCAGGCTGCCGGAATTTATAGCTGTCAAAGAACCCGTACGTATCTAAATAACGGGAAGGAAGATAGTGTGAAAGAAACCCAGGAGGGGTGTCTTTCACGTTCAATCACATGATTTTCAAAACAATTTCCATGTTTTGAAAATCGTTTCAGCGGGGCAAAGCACTTTTTGCCCCGCTGAATTCCGGCAGCGCAGGCTGCCGGAATTTTT
>JAZQNZ010000211.1:0-2455 GCA_045627665.1 Oscillospiraceae bacterium | reverse complement strand
CTTGGGATAGCCGGTGGAGCCGGAGGTGAAGATCATCATCATGGGATCGTCGCCGCAGATGGCGTCCTCCGGGCGGGGGAAGCGGCTGGAATACATCTCATACTCCTCGTCGAAGCAGTGCCAGCCCTCCACCTTGCCGTTTGTGGTGATCTTGTTCGTGATCTTTCCGTATTTTTCAATCGCTGCGGCAGACTGCACGGTGCTGTCGCCGTCCGCCGTGCAGATGATGGCGGTGATTCCCGCCGTTTCAAAGCGATAGGTATAGTCCTTTTCCAGAAGCTGGTCAACGGCGGGGATGGCGATCGCGCCCAGCTTTTCCAGTCCCATCAGGATGGGCCAGAACTGCCAGTTGCGGCGCAGCACCAGCATGACCTTGTCGCCCTTTTTGATGCCGAGCGCGCGGAAATAGTTGGCGGCGCGGGCGCTCATCTTCTTCATCTGACCAAAGGTGAGGCGGGTCTCTTTCTTGTCACAGCCGATGTGCAGCATCGCCAGCTTGTCCGGCTGCTGCTCGCCCAGCGCGTCCACAATGTCAAAGGCGAAGTTGAAGGTGTCGGCGTTTTTGAAGCGGATGCCCTTGAGCGTGTCGCTTTCGTCCTCCAGCGGTGTAATGAAGTTTTCCCAAATGCGGCGGCGTCCCGTCTCGCGCGTTGCGGTGATGGCGGGAACGGCGGCAGGCTTCTGCTCCGAGCTCTCCTCCGGGGTGAGGACGATGGCGTAAAAATCGCAGTTGCCGCCGTTGGTGGCGATCATGCCGTGGGGCGTGGAGGAATCGTAATAGATCGTGTCGCCGGGGCCGAGGATCTCCGTGTGGCTGCCGAGCTGCACCTTCAGATAGCCGTTGATGACAATGTCGAACTCCTGCCCGTCATGCGTGGTGGTCTCGATGGGGTGGAGCTGCGCGTCGGCATTGAACACGCTGTGGACAAACAGCGGCTCGGCGATGCGGTCGCGGAACTTATACGCAAGGTTGTAGTAGGTCATGCCGTGCGCCTGCTCCACGCGGCGGCCCTCGCCGCTGCGGGTGAGGATGTAGGAGCGCAGCAGCGGCGCCGTGCCCTCAATCAGCTCGGTGACGTCAACCTCCAGCGCCTGCGCGCAGTTATAGAGGAACGCAAAGTTCAGCTCCTCCTCGCCCGCCTCATAGGGGAGGTACTCGTCCTCGGTCATGCCGAGCTTTTGCGCCAGATCCGCCTCAGAGTAGCCGAGAATGGTGCGCAGCTCGCGGATTCGGTCGGTGATCTCTCTGATTTTGAATTCCAGTCCTGATGTCTTTTCCATTGTATCAGCCTCCGGCAAATGTTTTTTCTTTTTCGCTTTCGCTCCGGGAAACGAAAATCGTCCCCGGAATTTCTTCCGGGGACGACATAGTAAACTATACCGCGGTACCACCCCTGGTTGCGCCCGAACGGGACGCCTCTCAGCACTCTATCAAGTGCCTTGGCTCTGACGCGGCTTCACGGGAGGCTCTACTTGCAAAGCGGCGGTATTCGCCGCTTTGCAAGTAGAGTCGGATTGAACGAGAAAGACGCCCCTGATAGGTTTCTTTCACACATTCTTCCTTTTCGTAACTTGCAGATGCGGCCTGTTTTCGCCTGTTTGCGTTCTGCGCTCCGGCTCGGGAGTGACAAGACCATTGGAATCTTCCGCCGTCTGCTTTCACCAGCCGCAGACTCTCTGATGCGCCAGGGTTCCGATCCCTCTCCTTCAACGCCTTTTCTTTCATTTATTAAATTATTAAATTGCATTATAGCGGGTGTTCCCGCATTTGTCAAGCGGATTTCTGAGGAACTTTGCGGAAATTTTACAGCTTGTTGCGCTGGATCTTGCCGCTGGTCGTCTTCGGCAGCTCCTCGCGGAACTCGACGATGCGGGGATACTTGTAGGGCGCGGTGCGCTTTTTGACGTAGTTCTGGATCTCCTTTTTGAGCTCCTCGCTGCCCTCCTGCCCCTTGACAAGGACGATGCACGCCTTGACGACCTGACCGCGGATATCGTCCGGCGCGGCGCAGACGCCGCATTCGAGGACGTACGGCAGCTCCATGATGACGCTTTCGATTTCGAACGGCCCGATGCGGTAGCCGGAGGACTTGATGACGTCGTCCGCGCGGCCGACATACCAGAAATAGCCGTCCTCATCGCGCCACGCAAGGTCGCCGGTATGGTAATAGCCGTCGTGCCAGCAGCGCGCGGTGGCTTCGGGATCGTTGAGGTAGCCCTTGAACAGTCCGCAGGGCGTTCCGCCGCCCGTGAAGATCACGATCTCGCCGACCTCGCCGGTGCCGGCAGGCGTTCCGTCGCCGGCAAGCAGCTCCACATCGTACAGGGGACTGGGCTTGCCCATGGAGCCGGGCTTCGGCGTTGTGCCGGCAAAGTTGCTGATGACCATCGTCGTCTCGGTCTGACCGAACGCCTCCATGATGGGCAGACCGGTCAGCTTGCGGAACTGCTCGTA
>JAZQNZ010000210.1:0-2561 GCA_045627665.1 Oscillospiraceae bacterium | reverse complement strand
TGCTCCTCCGCCCGGGCGCGGCTTTCATACCGCAGCTTTTCCGAAAGCTTCGTTTCCTGCGCTGCAAGTTCCTGCGCCCGTGTCGGCAGCGCAGCGGCATCGGTGCTGTGCTTCAGAATATCGTCGGAGAGCTTCCGCAGTTCCGCTTCCTTTGCGGGGATCTGCGCATCCAGCTTGGCGGCGCGCGCCGCCTTGCGGGTTTCCCCGGCGATCATTTGATCCAGCTCCGCCATGCGTTCCGTCAGCTCGGACAGCCTTGCCGCGACAGCCTGCCCGGCACGCTCCGGCGGACAGCCCGGAAGCAGGGCTTCGGCCTGTCCGGCAAGCTCGCCGCGCTTTGCCGTCACCGTGCCGCTCAGCTCTCCGGCTGCCCGGCTTGCCTCTCCCGCCGCGGCAAGCGCACGGTCGCTCCGGCGCTTGGCTTCATTCAGCTCCGCCTCCGTCGGCGCCGCAGCGGACTTGCCCGCCGGCGCGGGATGAGTCAGTGCGCCGCAGACCGGACACGGCACACCGTCTGCAAGCGTTTCGGCAAGGATCCCCGCCTGTTCGCGGAGAAACGCCGCATTCTTCGCCGCCCAGTCCCGCTGCGCTTCGTCGGCATGCGCCTGTGCCGTGCAATAGGCGCGCTGCGCATCGGAAAATCGTTTGTCAAGCCCCGCCAGCTCCTTGATCTGGGAAAGCAGCCGCTCCAGCGCTGTCTTTTCCCGCGCCGCTGTCTCTTTTTCCGCCGAAAGCCGCTCGCGCCGGCCTGCCGCCTCTGACAGCGCCGCGCGCTCGTCGTGCAGCCGCGCCAAAAGCGCAGCGCACGCCTCCTTCTCCGCATCCTCACGTCCGCGCAGCTTCAGCAGCTCCTGAAGCTGCGTTTCCGCCGTTCTTTTCTGCTTTGCCGCTGCATCGCGCGCATCATAGTCGCCCAGTGCGCTCTGCAGCCCGGCGGCCTCCGCGCTCAGCCGCTCGATCTCCGGCTGCTGCAAGCGTGCCTGCTCCAGCGCCGCCTGCTTCTGCTCCAGAAGTGCAGTCGTTTCCGCAAGCTGCGCTTCCTTTTCCGCCATTTCCCGCCGGGCCTGCGCCTGAGCTTCGGCAAGGGTAAGCCTCGCCTTCGTCTGCTCCAAAGCATCGTTCAGCGCGGCGGCGTCCGCTTCCAGCGATGCCTGCAGCGCGGCGTCCGATTCGATCAGGAAGGCAAGCATTTCCGCCGTTTCCGCTGCGGGAAGCTGCCCCGCTTTCGCTTTTTCCAACTGCGGCTTCAGCGGATCATGCTCATCGCACACGGCGCCGCCGATATACTGCGCAATGCTTCGCCGCGCCTGTTCACATTCACGCAGCATGGCTCCGGTTTCCGACTTCAGCCGCTCCTGCAGGGATTGATAATACCCTGTCTTAAAAATATCCCTGAAAATCGCCTGACGCTCCTTTGTCTCCGCAAACAGCAGCCGCAGGAAATCCCCCTGCGCAATCATGGCGATCTGTGAAAACTGCCCGCGGTCCACGCCGAGGATCTCCCGCACGGCGGCGTCCACGTCGCGGACTTTCGTGATCACTCTCCCGTCGGGCAGCGTCAGAATGGCGTCGGCGTTTTCCTTCGTCGTTCCGCCGCCGCGTCTGGCCGGGCGCTCATACTCCGGGTTGCGCTTCACGGTGTAGGTCTTTTCGCCGTACGCAAAGGTGAGCTCCACCTCCGTCGGCGTTTCCGGCGCGGCATACTTGGAGCGCAGCATGGCTGCCGAACGCGCCTCGCCGCTTGCCTCGCCGAACAGCGCAAAGGTGATCGCGTCAAAGATCGTCGTTTTGCCCGCGCCCGTATCGCCCGTGATAAGGTACACGCCGTCCGTTCCGAGCTTCTCCATATCCAGTTCCGTACGCCCGGCATACGGGCCGAACGCCGACAGAACAAGTCTGAGCGGTCTCATGCCTCTCCCTCCCATATCGTTTCGATCAGCCGCTCGATCAAAGCGCTCTGCTCCGCATTCATCGTCTGATTATTCTGCTTTTCATAAAATTCCGCAAACAGCTCCGCCGGGGAGCGTGTTTCCGCGCTCTGCGCGCCGTCGATCTCCGATGCGGTTCGGATACGGCGGTTGTCGTATTTCAGTTCCATCAGGTTCGGATAGATCACGCGCAGCTTTGTCATCGCGTTTGGAACATCCTCCTCATCGGTCAGCGTGATCCGCAGATAGTCCCCCGTCGCAGTCCCGTCATAAAAGCTCTTTGCCGTCAGCTCCAGATACGTCCCTCGCAGCTCCCGCAGATCGCGCCGTGGCCGCAGCGGCAGGGTGCGAACGTTTACGCTGCCCTTTTCCGCAAGAGAAACGACCGTGACCGACTTTTCGTGCGCCGCTTCGGAAAAGGAATACTTCAGCGGCGTTCCGCAATAGCGCACCGTCTCGCGTCCGATGCTCTGCGGGCCGTGGATATGTCCAAGCGCGGCATAGTCAAACTCCTCGAACACCGCCGCGTCCACATTGTCTGCGCCGCCGACGGAGACCTCTTCGGATTCCGAGCGGGCCGCGCCCGTGACGAACTGGTGCGCGGCGATGACATTGCGCTGCGCCGTGTCAACG
>JAZQNZ010000209.1:0-4511 GCA_045627665.1 Oscillospiraceae bacterium | reverse complement strand
GCCCGAAAAAGGATTGACTTTTTGTTAAGAAAGTAATAGCATAATTTTTGTAAGTCTTGAATTTCTGCGGTGGATCGGCGGGAGGAGCGCAAATGAAACTGACACAAGTCGTTCCCGAAAAGTCGAATTATCTTTTTCTCGGGGAAGCCGGCTGCGGAAAAAGTGAGCTTGCCGTCAATCTTGCGCTTGCGCTTGCGGCAGAGGGGAAAAAGCCGGTTCACTTCTTCGATCTGGATATGACAAAGCCCCTGTTTCGCTCGCGCGATGTGAGTGAACTGCTGCGTTCGGCGGGCGTTTTCGTGCATTTTCAGGAGCAGTTTATGGATGCGCCGACGCAGGTCGGCGGTACGAGTCCGCTGCTGCGCGATACATCCTGCTACACCATCCTCGACGTCGGCGGGGACTATATCGGCGCCAGCGCCGCGGGCGTTTACGCGCCGCAGCTGCGCGGAGAGGACACGATGGCGTATTACGTCGTCAATCCCTACCGCCCGTGGTCAACGGATCTGGAGCATATCGACGGGGTGCTGTCGCAGGTGCTCGGCGCCGCGCATCTGCCGCTGCAGCGGCTGAACTTCGTCGGAAACCCGAACCTCGGCGTTTACACGACGGCGGAGGAGCTGCGTCAGGGCTTTGCCCGGCTGAAGGAAACGCTCGGTCAGTGCGCGCGCATTGCATTCGGCTGCGTCTGGGATGAACTCTGGCCGCAGGAAGCGGACGATCTGCCGCTGGTTCCCCTGCATCTATACCTTACCTATCCCTGGGAGACCGTTCTCCCGGTTCAGTGTGACAACGAAAAAGGAGATAAGAGCTTATGAAGATCAACGTGGTCAAGGAGCGGTGCAAAAGCTGCGGCTATTGCATCAAATTCTGCCCGAAGGAAGTCCTTGCTTTGGGCAGCGCGGTCAATTCCAAAGGATACGAGTATGTGCAGCCGGTAAAGGAAGAGGACTGCATCGGCTGCTGCATCTGCGCCCGTATGTGTCCTGACGGCGCGATCGAGATTTATAAATAAGGAGGCAGCTATGGCAAGAGTATTTATGAAGGGCTGCGAGGCAATGGCCGAGGCAGCCGTGCGTGCCGGATGCCGCTTTTTCGCCGGTTATCCGATCACACCGCAAAACGAGATCCCCGAGTATATGTCCCGCCGTCTGCCCGAAGTTGGCGGACATTTTGTGCAGGGCGAATCTGAGGTCGCTTCTGTCAACATGGTTTACGGCGCCGCGTCTGCCGGCACCCGTGCCATGACCTCCTCTTCCAGCCCCGGAATCGCGCTGAAGAGCGAGGGCATCTCCTACTGCGCCGCAGCGCGCATCCCCATGGTTTATATCAACGTTGCCCGCGGCGGCCCCGGCGTCGGCTCCATCCAGCCGGCACAGATGGACTATCTGCAGGCAACCAAGGCATCCGGCAACGGCGGCTTCCAGATGCGCGTTTTTGCGCCGAGCACTGTGCAGGAGGCTGTTGACTTTACTTACAAGGCGTTTGACCTTGCAGATCAGGACCGCAACCCCGTGCTGATCCTTGCCGACGGCGTGATCGGCACGATGATCGAGCCGGTCGAGCTGCCCGAAATGCGCTCCGATGAAGAGATTGCCGCCATCAAGGCCGGCAAGCGAAGCTGGGCCTGCATCGGCCACAGTCTGGACGAGCCGCGCGCATGGATCGAGCCGGGTCACTGGTCCACGATCGCCATGCAGAAGGCCAACGAGGACGCTGCCGCCATGTACGAGTCCTGGCCCGCCGAGGCGGAGGAACTCTGGCTGGACGACGCCGAGGTGGTCATCACCGCTTACGGTATTTCCGCCCGCATTGCGGAGTCTGCCGCCAGCCTGCTGCGCAAAGAGGGGATCAAGGTCGGCATCATCCGCCCCGTCACCGTCAATCCCTTCCCCTATGATGCCTATAACCACATCAATTATGGCAAGGTCAAGGGGATCCTGGATGTCGAAATGTCCATTCCCGCACAGTTCGTGCGCGATGTGGAGGCTGCCGTCAAGGAGCGCTGCCCCATCGAAACGTGCCTGTGCTCCGGCGGCAACATCATGAGCCGCGAGGCCATCGTGCAGTCCGTGAGACGGATCGTGGAGGGTAAGTAATTATGGAAGTGCTTTATAAGAGAACCAAAACCATCCAGGAGGACAAGGTCTCCGGATTCTGCCCCGGCTGCATGCACAGCACCGTCATCAAGCTCATCGGCGAAGTGCTGGAGGAAATGAACATTGTGGACAAGGCGGCCTGCGTGCTCGGCATCGGCTGCTGCGGTCTGCACATGGATTACATGGCATACGACAACACCACCGCACCCCACGGCCGCGCCTGCGCCGTTGCCACCGGCATCAAGCGCACCAACCCCGAATCGCTGGTGTTTACCTATCAGGGCGACGGCGACTTTGCCTCCATCGGTCTGGCGGAGTCCGTCTCTGCGGCAAACCGCGGCGAGAATATCTCCGTGATCTTCATCAATAACGGCATTTACGGCATGACCGGCGGTCAGCTTGCACCCACCACGCTGCTCGGCATGAAGGCCAGCACCGCACCCTTCGGCCGCAAAGCTGAGGAGCACGGCTATCCCATGCATATGTGCGAGATCCTTGACAAGCTGGAAGCGCCCGCGTATCTTGTCAGAACGAGCTGCAACAACCCGCAGAACGTCATGAAAACCAAAAACGCCATCAAGAAGGCATTTCAGAATCAGCTTGACGGCAAGGGCTTCTCTCTTGTCGAGATCGTCACCGGCTGCCCCACCAACTGGGGTATGGATGCGCTGCAGTCACTGGAGTACATCGAGGAAAAGATGCTGCCCGAGTTCCCGCTCGGCGTGATCCGCGATCGCTGAGGAGGTAAGAATACTATGGAAACCAATCTTTGTGTAGCCGGCTTCGGCGGTCAGGGCGTTATGACGCTCGGAAAGTTCCTCGCAGAGTCCGTCTGCAATTCCACCGACAAAAACGTCACCTTCTTCCCCTCCTACGGCGCAGAGCAGCGCGGCGGCACCGCAAACTGCTTCGTCGTGATCTCCGATGAAAAGATCGGCGCGCCGCTCGGCAGCGTCATGGACGATCTGATCGTGATGAACGATGCGTCCCTTGCCAAATTCATCGGCACGGTCAAGCCGGGCGGAACGCTGTTTATCAACAGCTCCATCGTTGAAGGCGAGATCACCCGCACCGACATCAAGGTCGTCAAGGTTCCCGTCACCGGTCTCGCACTGGAGATGGGCAACGCAAAGGTGCTGAATATCATCATGCTCGGCGCTTACGTCGGCTATACCGAGGTCGTTGCACCCGAGATCGTATGGGGCACCATCGAACATAAGCTGGCCAGCAAGGCAAAGCTTCTGCCGCTGAACAAACAGGCCTTTGAAAAGGGTCTGGAGCTTGGCCGCGCACAGCGCTGAAAAACTGATACAATAACAAAAACCGGGAACGGCAGTGCTGTTCCCGGTTTTTGTTACTTTGCGATGAGTATGAGTCCGGCGGCGCAGACGACCATGCCGATGATCTGGCGGGCGGAGATGGTCTCCTTGTATGCAAACAGGCCGACGAGCAGCAGCACACAGCTCAGCGCAACGCTGGCGACGAGGTGGGCGGTGCTGATCTTCCAGCCGGCGCGGTAGATGCTCAGAAAACCGAATTCCAGTCCGACGACCGCGACGCCGAGCGCGTAGGTCGTCCAGTTTGCCTTGGACAGCTCCGCGCCGAGCGCGTGCGCTTTGTTCGTGACGAAAAACATGACGAGCGCGCAGGCTGCGGAAACAAGGTAAGTGACGGCGAGCGAGGCAAACGGGTCGATCTCCGACGGCGTTGACTTCGTGCTGATATTATACAGGGTGTTCGCTCCGACGACCACCAGAACGGGCCAAAGCATATTCCACATAGAATCAGATCCTCCGTGTGTATGAGATGTAAAATAATTCCGGTCAGGAGAGTTGTATTATAATCACGGATTTCGGCGTTGTCAAGCGAGGTGAGGCGGAAAAGGCAAGAGTTTGCCGGATGCCGTCTTTTCAAACACACTGTCCTGTGATAAAATCTGAAATAAACATATGTTATTTGCTACGGCATTCGGAGAACATTGCCGCGGTGCTTTCCGCGGCAGTGTGTCTGACCGAACGGGATCATTTACTTCAGGAGGATCAGCGGGTATGAAGCTGTTTCATCTTTCCGATCTTCACCTCGGCAAGCGGCTGAATGAATTCAGTCTGCTGGAGGATCAGGCGTATATTCTGACGGAAATTCTGCGGCTGGTCGATGCGGAGCGGCCCGACGGCGTGATCATTGCGGGCGATGTTTACGATAAGTCCGTTCCCACCGCAGAGGCGGTGGAGCTGTTTGACGATTTCCTATGCTCGCTTGCAAAGCGCGGCACGGCGGTGTTTGTGCTCAGCGGAAACCATGACAGCGCAGAGCGCATTGCCTTCGGCGGGCGGCTGATGGCGGGCAGCGGCGTGCATATCGCGCCGGTCTATTCCGGCTGCGTGGAGCCGATCGTTCTGCATGACGAATACG
>JAZQNZ010000208.1:0-3978 GCA_045627665.1 Oscillospiraceae bacterium | reverse complement strand
CGGCGCCCACCACAGTTACCTGAGTATCCATTTATTTTTCCGCCTTTTTCGTTGTTTTCCGGGTGTCCGGCTTGGTGCCGGTGGTCTTTTTCTTGTAGCCGCGCTTATCCTCGGGGAGGAAGTTCGGGCAGCTCTCGTTGGTGCAGAAGGGTTTCTTCTGACCCTTGCCGGAGAGCTTGAACATGGTCTTTCCGCACTCCGGGCAGTTATCCTTGACCGGAACGTTCCAGCTCATAAAGCCGCAGTCCGCACCCTTTTCACAGGCATAATACGTGTAGCCGCTCTTGCTGGTGCGCTTGAGGATCCGGCTGCCGCACTTCGGGCATTTCCCGGGCATTTCGATCACGATGGGCTTTGTAAAGGTGCATTCCGGAAAGCCCGGGCAGGCAAGGAACCGCCCGAAGCGACCGTTTTTGACAACCATCTTCCGGCCGCAGACGTCGCACAGCTCATCGCTCTCCTCGTCGGGAACCTTGATGCGCACGCCGTCCAGCGCCTTTTCAGCCTCGTTCAGCTCGGAATCAAAGCCGCCGTAGAATTCGCGGAGCACCTGCTTCCAGTCCTTCTTGCCCGCTTCGATTTCGTCCAGAGAATCCTCCATGCGGGCGGTAAACTTCAGATCCACAATGTCGGTGAAGTATTCGCCCATCAGGCTGCTCACCGTTTCGCCCAGCGGCGTCGGCTTGAGGTAGTGGCCCTCCTTGGCAACATACTCTCTGCCGGTGATTGTGCTGATGGTGGGGGCATAGGTGGTCGGACGACCGATCCCCTTTTCCTCCAGCGCGCGGATGAGCGTTGCCTCGGTATAGCGCGCGGGCGGCTGAGTGAATCGCTGCTCGCGGTCGAATTTTTCTGCCTCCATCGCCTCGCCCTCGGAAAGGTTGGGCAGCGGCTTTTTGGGTTCCTCCGTCTCATCGTCGCGGCTTTCCTCATACACGGCGGTATAGCCGGGGAACTTGATCTCGGAATAGTTTGCGCGGAACACGTGGCCTGCGCAGTCGGAGTCAATCACCAGATTGGAGTAAACCGCGTTGGACATCTGGCTGGCGGTGAAGCGCCCCCAGATCAGGCGGTACAGACGGTACTGCTCGCCCGTCAGGTCCTTTTTGATGCTCTCCGGCGTCAGCATGATGTTGCTGGGTCGGATGGCTTCGTGCGCGTCCTGTGCGCCCGCCCGCGTCCGGAAGGTGCGGGGCGTGCCGGGATAAAACTCACTGCCGTAATGGGCGGTGATAAATTCCTTCGCCGCAGAAAGCGCCTCATCGGAAATGCGCAGAGAGTCGGTACGCATATAGGTAATGAGACCGATCGTGCCCTGACCCGTGATGTCGATGCCTTCGTAGAGCTGCTGCGCCACGCTCATGGTGCGCACGGGCGTCATGCCGAGACGGCGGGACGCCTCCTGCTGGAGCGTGGAGGTAATGAACGGAGGCGAGGGGCTGCGCTGCTTTTCGCCGCGCTTCACGCTCTGAACGGTAAAGGGTTTGCCCTCCACATCGCGGACAACGGTGTTGACCTCCTCCTCGGAGTGGAGTTCACGCTTTTTCTCGCCGTCGCCGAAGTAGCGGGCGGTAAAGCTGCCCTCCTGACCGCAGCGATCCAGCAGCACGTCCAGCAGCCAGTACTCCTCCGGCACAAACACGCGGATCTCTTTCTCGCGGTCAACCACCATGCGGGTCGCAACGGACTGAACGCGACCGGCAGAAAGACGGGGCTTGCCCAGCTTTCTCCACAGCAGCGGAGAGAGCTTGTAGCCGACCAGACGGTCCAGCACGCGGCGCGCCTGCTGCGCGTTGACAAGGTCCATGTCGATATCGCGCGGAGCCTGAATGCTTTCCGTAACGACGCGCTTCGTGATCTCGTTAAAGGTCACGCGCCGCGCCTTTTCGTCAGGGATCTCAAGCAGTTCCTTCAGATGCCATGAGATGGCTTCGCCCTCACGGTCCGGGTCGGTTGCGAGATAAACGACCTTCGCCGCCGCCGCACTCTTTTTCAGCTCGGAAACGATGCTCTCGCGTCCCTTCACCGAAATATATTCCGGTGTAAAATCGTTTGCCACATCCACGCCGATGGTGCTGCGCGGCAGGTCGCGTAGATGGCCCATGGAGGCGATGACCTTGTAGTCCCCGCCGAGATACTTTTCAATCGTCTTGGCCTTTGCCGGCGACTCGACGATCACAAGATCCGTTTTTGCTTTTGCCATAAGGAGATCCTCACTTCTCAATGTTCAGTGTAAAGCGCTTGCCCTGCTCCTGCGTAACAAAGCCCTTGATCTGGAGCATGGTCAGTTCGCTGAGTACGGCGGAGGCGGGAAGCCTGCACAGGTCGATGATATCGTCCACGTGCATACTTCGCCCGCTCATCACACCGATGATTTTCAGTTGGTTTTCGTTCAGCTCCTGAAGCTGATCCTCCAGCTTCGGACGCGCTGCCGTTTCCTCATGCCGGCGCGTCGGGACGCGGAATTTCAGAAACCCCTTGCCCGGCTTTTTCTCTTTTTCCGCCTGTTCCGCCGCACGATTCTCTTCCGGAACGGCAAGCTCCTCCGGAATGTCGCCCTTGCCGTCCGGCAGGATGCAATCCGGAAAGCGCGATTCGTATTCCCGCAGAACGTCCCATCCGTTTTCCGCCAGCATCGCGCCCTCGCGCAGAAGATTATTGCTGCCGCTGCCGTTCGGCGCGTCGGCATTGGCGGGAACCGCAAACACGTCGCGTCCGTAATCGAGCGCGCGGTGCGCGGTGATCAGTGCGCCGCTGCGCACAGGCGCCTCCGGCACCACAACGCCGACGCTCAGCGCGGCAATGATGCGGTTGCGCTGCGGAAACCATGACCGGCTGCCGCTGACATCCGGCGGATACTCGCTGACAAGTGCGCCGCAGGCGCGGACATCTTCATACAGCTTGCCGTTCCAGCTCGGATAGATCTCATTGATCGCGCAGCCGAGAACGCCGATTACGGGTCTCTGTGCCATCAGCGCGCCCTCCGCCGCGCGGGAGTCGATCCCGGCGGCAAGTCCCGTTGCGACAATGCCGCCCTTCGAAGCGATCTCAAACGCGATGCTGCGCGCCATCTTATCGCCGTACGGCGTGCTTTTCCTCGTTCCGACGATCCCGACGACGATTTCCGTGTCCACCGCCGGAAGATGCCCGCTGACATACAGCACATAGGGCGGGTCCGGGATATTGCGCAGACGTTCGGGATAGGCCGCATCCTGAAACGTCAGGATCTGAACGTTTTCCTCCGCGCAGCGGCGGACAATGCGGTTCACCTCCGCCATGTCACGCTGAGCAAGCTCGTTCAGCTCGTCCGGAAGAATGCCCTCCAGCTTTTCCAGTTCCTTCGGTTCGGCAAACCAGATCCCGCCCGGTGTTCCGAAGCGCTCCAGCAGGGCGCGCCGCGTACTGTATCGCAGACGCCGCAGTCCCGCGAACCATATCCAGTATTCAAGGTCTGACATGGACGTTCCCCCGCCTTTCCTCATAAATATTTCCGCAGTGCGGCAAAAATGACCGTCAGCGCGTCAGCTCCCACATGACGATCGCCGCAGCGACCGCCGCATTCAGCGATTCGCACTGCGCATTCATCGGGATGATCAGCTCGCCGTCGCACATCGCAAGGAATTCCGGGCTCAGCCCCTGCCCCTCGCTACCGACGGCAATCGCCGCGTTTTCCAGCGACAGCTCGCGGATATCGCGCGACTTGTCGGAAAGCGCCGCACCGTACAGGCGCTTGCCGTGGGCGGAAAGATAGTCCCGCAGCTCCTGTCGCTCCATCTCGTAAAAGCGCTGACGGAACACCGCGCCCATCGTGGCGCGTACCGTTTTGGGATTGTATACGTCCGCGCACTCGCCCGTCAGGATCACGGTGTCCATCGAAAGGGCATTCGCCGTGCGCAGGATGGTGCCGAGGTTGCCCGGGTCCTGTATCGTCTCAACAACAAGCGTCCGGCCCGGGTCGGTCATCGGATGCGGACGCAT
>JAZQNZ010000207.1:0-5168 GCA_045627665.1 Oscillospiraceae bacterium | reverse complement strand
TTAAATATTTTTTTTATTTATATGAACATATCTAACAGTTTTAGTTGACAGGGATAAATTTTTCGCATATAATTACGATAAATAGAGTAATGCAAAAAGCATTTTCTGTTGCAATATCACAAAAGACGGTATACGCCCGCCGTAAATGCGGCGAAACAAGAGAGCATCGAATATGCGGAAAGGGTGGACTATTATGTTAAAGGCAGGTAAAATCGGCAAAACATTGATTACGGTCATCAGCATCTTCATCGTGATTGCTGTTGCCGTCGTCATCGTGATCAGTAGTTCGAGCGTTTCCTCCATGAACGAGGACAACCTCTCCTGGAGCGCTGAAGTCGGCGTCAATGTGCTGCGCAGCCAGGTTAACGAGCTCTGTTCCGAGTCGGCGCGGCTCAGCTCCGAAATGGCAAACAGCTCCCAGGTCATCGTATCAATGCGGGGCGGCGCCGTGACACAGATCGCCAACGCGTTCCACAGCGTCTGTAACGATCCTGATATCTTCGGCCTGTTCTACGATCTGAGCGGAAACCTCATCTGGCAGAGCGATGACGCGCTTAATCTTTCCGACATCCCCATTCCCGTGGCGGACAGCCAGGACTATGTTCTTGGCAAGAGCGGCGTGACACTTTATTATCTTGCCTGCACGCCGATTTCCGGCACCGGCAGTGTTGTTGTGGGCGTCAACCTCGCCTCGCAAAACTATATTGATACCGTCATGAAGATGACGGGCGCTGATGTTACCGTGTTTGCAGGCGACACCCGCCTTTCCACCACGGTCACCCAAGCTGACGGCAGCCGTGCGGTCGGCACGCAGATGAGCGAAAGTGTCAAAGCCGTTGTCATCGACGGCGGTGAGATATACAAGGGACGTGCCGAGATCCTCGAAAAGCCCTATTTCGTTATGTATGAGCCGATCAGGGACAGCAGCAAGAACGTTGTCGGCTCTCTGTTTGCGGGCTTTGCCTCCGCTGAAAGCGACAAGGCCGTTAAGACCACGATCATCCTCAGTGCTGCTGTCGGTCTTGCAGTCTGCATTCTGGCGATCATCATCATTATGATCTTCACCAAGCGCAGCATCATCTCTCCGATCCTGACCGCCAAGGCGCTTACCGATACGATGTCACGCGGCATTCTGGATGATGAGTCGGATTTGGTGAAGCTGCCCAATAACGAGATCGGCGAGATGGTTCATTCGCTGGAAGAAACGAAGAAAATTCTCTCCAGCTACATCCACGATATCACCAACGTCATGGACGCCATGGCAAATGGCGACTTTACGCGCAATGCTGAGATCCAGTATCTCGGAAACTTCGAAGCAATCAATACTGCTTTCACTGCGATCCAGAACCAGTTGGGAGATGTCGTCGGCAAGCTGAATTCTTCCGCCGAAGAGGTGTCCTCCGGCTCCTCCCAGATTGCAAACGCATCCCAGAACCTTGCAGAAGGCACCACCCGTCAGGCAGACGCTGTTCACAGTCTGTCCGCCACCATCAGCGACATCTCCGACAAGATCCGTCTCAATGCGGAGAACGCCGTCAAGGCCGACGAGTTTGCGACCGACGCCTGCAACAAGGTTCGCATCCAGTCCGAATACATGGACAATATGCGCGATGCCATGAATGACATCAAGACCAAGTCCGCGCAGATCGAAGAGATCATCAAGGCCATCGAGGATATCTCCTTCCAGACCAACATCCTGGCTCTGAACGCTGCCGTCGAGGCCGCCCGTGCGGGTGAAGCCGGTAAGGGCTTTGCAGTCGTCGCCGACGAGGTCAGAAACCTCGCCACGAAGAGCAACGCCGCAACCGCCCAGACTGCTGCGATCATCAGCGAGACGATCACCGCTGTCGAGCGCGGCAGCGAGATGGTTGAAAAGACGGTTGAGTCCATGACGGACGTTTCCTCCATCACCGAAAAGACCAACGAGCTGATCAACAAGATCACCGTTGCCTCCAAGGATCAGGCCGACGCCGTCCATCAGGTTACTGCCGGTATCTCGGATATTTCCGAGGTCATCCAGCAGAACTCCGCCACCGCGGAAGAGATTGCTGCCTCCTGCGAGGAGCTTTCCGGTCAGGCCGCGCTGCTGCTCACCCAGGTCGAAAAATTCCAGGTCAACGAGTAATTTGGCGCTCCCGCTGCGGAGATCACACAAGAAAACATAGTAAAAGGAACCCCCTTCCGCTGCAGCGGAAGGGGGTTCCTTTTCGTGATCGAATGCGGTTTCTCAGGCGAGCAGCACCTCGTCGCTCTCCTCCTGCACACCGGAAAGGGCGGCAAAACGGTCGAGCAGCTCGGATTTTGTCAGTTTCTTTTTCTCCTCGCCGGAGATATCGAGGATCACCTTGCCGAGATGCATCATCACAAGACGGTTGCCATGCTCGATCGCGTCGCGCATATTGTGAGTAATCATCAGCGCGGTCAGATTGTTTTCCTCCACAATGCTGTCGCTGAGCGCCAGCACCTTTGCGGCGGTTGCGGGATCCAGCGCGGCAGTGTGCTCGTCAAGGAGCAGCAGCTTCGGCTTCTGCAGGGAAGCCATCAGCAGTGTCAGCGCCTGACGCTGTCCGCCGGAAAGCAGGCCGACCTTGTCTGACATCCGGTTTTCCAGACCCAGACCGAGCGCTTCCAGCTTTGCACGGTACATCTCGCGCTCTGCGTTGGAAATGCCCCATTTCAGTCCGCGTTTCTGACCGCGGCGCATGGCAAGCGCGAGGTTTTCCTCGATCAGCATACTGGGTGCGGTGCCCATCATGGGGTCCTGAAAGACGCGGCCGATGAATTCGGCGCGGCGATGCTCAGGGAGAGCGGTCACATCCTTTCCGTCGATGAGGATCTGCCCCTCGTCCACCTGCCAGACGCCTGCGACGGCATTCAGAAGCGTGGACTTTCCTGCGCCGTTGCTGCCGATGACGGTTACAAAGTCACCGGGGGCAAGATGCAGATTCATGTGCTGCAGCGCACGCTTTTCGTGCACGGTGCCGGGATGGAAGGTTTTGGATATGTTACGCAGCTCCAGCATTTGCTTCGCGCTCCTTTCCTGACTTTGTGTGCTTTGTGCCGACACGCTTCGCGCGGAGATGCGGTACGGCGAGGAACACCGCAACGATGATCGCGGTAATCAGCTTCAGATCGTTGGTGTTGAGACCGAGCTGCAGTACGATCTGCAGCACGATGTAGTAGATCACAGCGCCGATGGCAACGGCGGTGAGCTTCAGCGCAAAATTATGGAACAGCTTGCCGAAGGCGACCTCGCCGATAATCACCGCGGCCAGACCGATGACGATGGCGCCGCGGCCCATATTGACGTCTGCCGCGCCCTGATACTGGCTCAGCAGCGCTCCGGCAAGCGCCACAAGTCCGTTGGAAAGCATCAGACCGAGGACGATATTGCGGTCCGTGTTGATGCCCTGCGCGCGTGCCATGCTGGGGTTTGCGCCGGTGGCACGGACGGAGCAGCCGCGCTCCGTACCAAAGAACCAGTACAGCAGACCGATGACTACCGCAACGGCGATCAGCAGCAGCGGCAGGGGATTGTCAAGCGTCAGCGCGCGGACATAGCGCTGGGACACCAGCAGGTCATACTTGTCCACGCCGACTGCCTGATTGGCCTTGCTGCCCATGATGCGCAGGTTGACGGAGTAGAGCGCAAGCTGCGTGAGGATTCCGGCAAGGATCGCCGGAATCCCGCAGCGAGTGTGAAAGAGTCCTGTAATCAGCCCCGCAAGCATGCCTGCACAGAATGCGCACAGCAGTGCAAGCCAGGGGTTGCAGCCGGCGCGGATGAGCATGACGCACACCGCGCCGCCCGTGGCAATGGAACCGTCCACAGTCAGATCCGCAACGTCAAGAATGCGGAAGGTAATGTAAACGCCGATTGCCATCAGACCCCAGATCAGCCCCTGCGCGGCGGCGCCGGGCAGGGAATTCAGCAGTGAAATCAGAAAATTCATCGTTTATCTCTCCTTTGGCCGCAGAACGGCAGCGGCGTTTTGCGCGGGAAACTCACTTTTCGATCGCGGTGAAGCCCTCCAGCGGGGTGATGCCGAGCATTTCGCAGACGTCTGCGTCGAACTTCGGGGTTGCTCCGGTGAATTCCACCGGCATTTCGGAGATGTTTGCCTCGCCCTTCAGAATCTTTGCTGCCATCTCGCCGGTCGTGCGGCCGAGGTCGTAGTAGCTGATGGAAAGGGTCGCAATGCCGCAGTCGGCGCAGATGCCTTCTTCGCCGGCGATCACGGGGATGCCTGCGGGCAGAACGACGTTTGCGATGGCTTCCTTGTTGGAGGCGGCGGTGTTATCAGTCGGGATGTAGATCACGTCGCACTGATCGGCGGCAGCCTGTGCAACGGATGCAACGTCGTTGGTGTCGGTGAATGCGAATTCGGTGCAGTGCAGGCCCATCTCGGCCAGCTTTGCGCTGATCACGTCAACCTGGTAACGGGAGTTGGCCTCCGCGGAGCAGAACAGGCAGCCGACCTCCTTGGCGTCGGGGCACCATGCTGTGATCATCTCGGCCTGTGCGGATAGGTCAGCAAGGTCGGAGGTTCCGGAAACGTTGCCGCCGCAGGTACCGTTGAAGTCGTCAATATCCAGCGCAACGCCGTAAGCGGTTACGGAAGTGCCGAGAATGGGAATATCCGCAGTTGCGGCAACGGCAGCCTGCAGGGCGGGCGTTGCGTTTGCCATGATGAGGTCAACGCCGGAGGAAACGAAGCCGTTTACGATGGTGGTGCAGTTGTTGCTCTCGCCGGAGGCGTTCTTGATCTCGATTTCAACCTGGCCGGGCAGCGCCTCGTTCAGCGCATCGACGAAGCCCTGCGTGGCGGCATCCAGCGCGTCATGCTGCACAAGCTGGCAGACGCCGACGGTGAATTTGGCCTGTTCGGAGCCGTCCTCCGCGGCAGCGGGCTTGGAGCTTCCGCAGGCGCACAGGCTGACGCACATTGCAGCCGCGAGGACTGCGCTCATAAGTTTGTTCTTGATTTTCATGGTGGTGTTCTCCTTCAAATATATATTTTTTTGATTTGACGATGTTCCTGCCCGGACGCTCCGGGAAATAAAAAAAGCCGCCCCGTCACCATGGACGGAACAGCAGCAGACCCGAATTTCTTTTCGGTATCGGTTTTGATTGCTCCTAAACTTCCATGGGACAAAATCGATTTTTC
>JAZQNZ010000206.1:0-3612 GCA_045627665.1 Oscillospiraceae bacterium | reverse complement strand
GGAAGAATGCGTCGCTGCCGACAGAAACGCCGGACTGCGTTGCAATCCACGCCTTTTTTTCCTGCGCGGTCAGCGCCTCTGGCTTCACCTTGAACAGGCGCTGCCACTGGCCGTCACGCAGAACATCCTCGTACTCGTCGGAGGTGTAAACATCAATGGCGTTGTCGCGGTGCGGGCGGCGGATGGCGCCCATGAACTGCAGCCCCAGCACCTTCGGATGCTGCCGCATATACCAGTTGTCGGCCTTCTGTCCGGCAAGGGGGGTGCAGTGGATACGGCTCTGCTGACCGGCGCCGACGCCGATGGCCATGCCGTCCTTCACGTAGCAAACGGAGTTGGACTGGGTATATTTGAGCGTAATCAGGGAAATGATCAGGTCGATCTTCGCCTGCGCGGGCAGTTCCTTGTTCTCAGTGACCATGTTCTGCAGCAGGCTCTCGTCGATTTTGAAGTTGTTGTGGCCCTGCTCAAAGGTCACGCCGAAAACATCCTTCATTTCCTGCGCGGCGGGGACATAGTCCGGGTCGATCTCCACGACGTTGTAGCCGCCTTTTTTCTTGGTCCTGAGGATCTCCAGCGCTTCGTCGGTATAGCCCGGTGCGATCACGCCGTCGGAAACTTCTTCCTTGAGATACTTCGCCGTTGCTGCGTCACAGACGTCGCTCAGCGCCGCCCAGTCACCGTAGGAGCAGAGGCGGTCGGCGCCGCGGGCGCGGATATAGGCGCAGGCGATGGGAGACAGCTCCGCATCGGGGGCGACGAAATAGATCTGCCTGTCCACATCACTCAGGGGCAGACCGACAGCGGCGCCTGCGGGGGAAACGTGCTTGAAAGAGGCGGCGGAAGGCAGGCCGGTGGCTTCCTTCAGCTCCTTTACAAGCTGCCAGGAATTGAAGGCGTCGAGGAAATTGATAAAGCCGGGGCGGCCGTTCAGCACTTTGATCGGAAGCTCGGAGCCGTCCTTCATGAAAATCTTCGCAGGCTTCTGGTTCGGGTTGCAGCCGTACTTCAGTTCAAATTCCTTCATGGTTCAGTCCCCCAGATTTTTATTGAACACTCTGGCCTCGCCGTTCACATTGGCATACAGGGAGATCTTGTTGTCCGCATTCAGCGCCGCCCAGACCTCTTCCGGCTCGGGCATGGTGATCTCGATGGGCTCGCCGGCAAAGCTGGGCAGCGGGCTGCCGTCGCCCTGATAGGTGCTGATGAAGTAGCCCTTGCCCTCCTCGCAGCCCTCATAGCAGAAAAACTCGCGCAGGCAGCGGCCGTCCACCCGCTTCAGGATCGAAAGCTCGAAGCTGCCGTCATCATGGCACATGGCGGAGATGCGGGGCGTCCAGTTCGGCTCGTCCGGCTCATACTCGCGCGTCATCAGTGCCTTGCGGAAGTCGCCGAAGTCGCGGATGGTGTCGGTCTGGTCGCCGTTCGTGACGATCAGCGCACCGTTGACCCGGCGGACGGGATGATAGATAATCAGGCTGGGATCCTTGACCTTTGCGGGATCGTGCGCCTCGGTGCGGATGCCGTCTTCCGTCAGGGAAAAGATGCGGTTGCGGCTGTTTTCGCTGCGGCCCATGATGAAATAGTAAACGCGGTTCTTTCCTACGGCGATGCCGCGGCCGGGATAGGAGTTGTGCTTCAGCAGCTCGACAAAATCTGTCATATGTTCTTACCCGCTTCCTTTTTTTTCTGAATGTTGGCGGAGACAAGCTCCGTCGCCTGCGGCAGGATCACCCATTCCGCCAGCTCCATGACGCGCTTCTGCAGCGTCTTGGGGGTATCGTCCGGCTGGACGCTGACCGCCTTCTGTAGGATGATGCGTCCGCCGTCCGGAACCTCGTTGACAAAATGCACCGTCGCGCCCGTGACCTTCACGCCGTATTCCAGCGCCGCCTCATGCACGCGCAGGCCGTAGTAGCCCTGCCCGCAGAACGACGGGATCAGCGACGGGTGGACGTTGATGATGCGCCGGTCAAAATGCTTTGTAAATGTTTCGCTGAGGATGCTCATAAAGCCGGCAAGCACGATCAGGTCAATGTTGTTTTCCTCCAGCGTTTCGGTCAGTCTTGCCTCAAAGGCTTCCTGACCGCCACAGTCCCTGCGTGTGAGCACAACGGCGGGGATCCCCGCGTTCTCCGCGCGCGTCAGGGCGTAGGCGTTGGAGTTGTTGGAAACAACAAGGGCGATGGTGCCGCTGCGGATGGTTCCGGCACGCTGCGCGTCAATGAGCGCCTGCAGATTTGTGCCGCCGCCGGAAACCAGCACGGCGATGCGTACCGGGTTCAGCATAGCGTCACCTTTTCGTCGCCGGAAACGATCTCGCCGATCACGTAAGCATCCTCTCCCGCAGCCTTCAGCGCCGCAACGGCGGCGTCCGCCGTCTGCTTTGAGACGATCAGGCTCATGCCCACGCCCATATTGTAGGTGTTGAACATATCGCGCTCCGGGATGTCGCCGAGGAAACGCAGCAGCGAGAAGATCGCCGGCGTTTTGATCGCGGCAAGGTCGATCTTCGCGCCGAGACCGTCCGGGATGGCGCGGGGAATGTTTTCGTAAAAGCCGCCGCCCGTGATGTGGCTGATGCCGCGGATATCTGCCGCTTCAATGGCGGAGAGCACGGGCTTGACGTAGATCTTCGTCGGGGTCAGCAGCGCTTCGCCCAGCGTTGTGCCGAGCTCGTCGTAATATTTGTCCAGCGCGTTGTTTTCAACGTCAAACACCTTGCGGACAAGAGAGTAACCGTTGGAATGGATGCCGCTGCTCGGCAGGGCAAGGATCACGTCGCCCGCGGTCATGCGGCTGTTGTCGATCAGCCTGGGCTTATCCACAATGCCGACAGAGAAACCCGCAAGGTCGTAGTCATCGGGCGACATCGTGCCGGGATGCTCGGCGGTTTCGCCGCCGATGAGCGCGCAGCCCGCACGCACGCAGCCCTCCGCCACACCGGAAACCAGCGCGGCAACCTTTTCCGGCACATTTTTGCCGATGGCGATATAATCCAGGAAAAAGAGCGGCTTTGCACCGCAGCAGATAATGTCGTTGACGCACATGGCAACGCAGTCGATGCCGACAGTGTCGTGCCGGTCAAGGATCTGCGCGATGCGCTGCTTGGTGCCGACGCCGTCCGTACCGGAAACAAAGATCGGCTCGGTCATACCCGACAGATCCGGGGCAAACAGGCCGCCGAAGCCGCCGATGTCCGAAACAACGCCGGGGATCACCGTGCGCGCGATATGCTTTTTCATCAGCTTGACGCCCTCGTAGCCGGCTTCAATGTTCACACCGGCAGCGGCGTAGGATGCGGAATGGGAATTTGTCATGTCTTATTCCTTTCCGGTCCAGCAATAGGTGCAGACCTTGTCTTTGTCGATGCCGATGGCTTCCAGCAGACCGTCAAGGGACTGGTAGCCGAGGGAATCGAAGCCCATCTCCTCGCAGATGGCGTGCAGCAGGCATTTGCCGCGCTCCGTAGAGGCGTCGGCATATTCGTCAATGTGGGCGTCGCCCGCTTCGCCCTCCTGCTCGCGGATGATGCGGCGCGCGAGCAGATCCTGCGCGGATCTGCCGCGGGAGAAGCCCAGATACTTGCAGGGGAACATGATCGGCGGGCAG
>JAZQNZ010000205.1:0-2261 GCA_045627665.1 Oscillospiraceae bacterium | reverse complement strand
TGCCGAGACCGGCAATGTGGTCGTCGTCGAGGATGACGATCTTGTCGGCATAGCGGACGGAGCTGATCCGCTGGGCGATGATGATGACGGTCGTGCCCTTCAGATTTTCGCTGAAGCTGCTGCGAATGGCCGCCTCGGTGGCGCTGTCCACCGCACTGGTGCTGTCGTCAAGAATGAGGATGGAGGGGTGACGCAGCATGGCGCGCGCAATGCACAAACGCTGCTTCTGGCCACCGGAGACGTTTACGCCGCCCTGTTCCAGATACGTGTCGAAGCCGTCGGGGAAGCTCATGATAAAGTCGTATGCCTGTGCGTTTTTCGCAGCGGCGATCATCTGCTCCTCCGTTGCATTCGGGTCGCCCCAGAGAAGATTTTCCCGGATGGTGCCGGAGAAGAGAATGTTGTTCTGCAAAACCATGCCGATGCGTTCGCGCAGCGCCTCGACGGGATAGTCGCGCACGTCCATGCCGTCCACCAGCACCTGACCGCCGGTTACGTCGTAAAAGCGGGGGATGAGGTTGACGAGAGAGCTTTTTCCGACGCCGGTGCCGCCGATCACGGCGACAAATTCACCCGGTTCGATCTTCAGGTCAATGTGGCTGAGTACATCGTCTCCCGTGCCGGTCGCGGCGTAGCGGAAGCTGACGTCACGGAATTCCACGCTGCCGCGCACGGGGGGCAGCTCCGCCGTGTCCGCATTGCTGCCGTCGCGGATGTCGGGCGTGGTTTCCAGCACCTCGTTGATGCGGTCTGCGCAGGCGCGGGCGCGCGTGACGGTGAGCAGGGTGAACGCGATCATCATGACGCTGATGAGCACGTTGGTGATGTAAGTAATAAAGGAGTAGAGGTCGCCGGTCAGGAGAGTTCCGCCGATGACATATTTGCCGCCGATCCACAGGACAAAGACAATGGCGAGGTTGAAGCTGATCATCATGATCGGACTCATGAAAACAACGCGGGTCGCAGCCTTGATGGCGGCGTCGCGCAGAGCATCGTTGCGCTTGCGGAATTTGTCCTTTTCGTAGTTCTCGCGGACAAACGCCTTGACGACGCGGATGGCGATGAGGTTTTCCTGCACGGAATCGTTCAGACCGTCGATCCGCTCCTGAAATGTCCGGAACAGCTTGTGGCAGGAGGTCATCAGAATCGCCACGGCGGCGCCCATGAGCGGAATGACCGCAAGGAGGATGAGCGTCAGGCGCGGGTTGATGGAGAAGCAGATGACCAGCGCGATGATGAGCATCATCGGCGCTCTGATGAGCATACGCAGTCCCATACCGACCATCTGCTGGATGGAGTTGACGTCGTTGGTCAGACGGGTGATGAGCGAGGCGGAGGAAAAACGGTCAATGTCTGCAAAGGAGAAGTCCTGCACCTTGTCAAACATTGCGCGGCGCAGATTGGCGCCGAAGCCCTGACTGGCTGTGGACGCATACTTGGCGGCCAAAACGCCCGTCAGCATACTGCAGATCGCAAGCACCAGCATGAGAGCGCCGGTGCGGAGGATATACGGCAGACCGCCGCCGCCGTCGATGCCGACATCAATGATGCCGCTCATCAGTCGCGGGAGGATCAGCTCGCAGATCACCTCTATGACAACGCACAGCGGCGCGAGCAGAGCCGGTTTTCCGTAACCGCGGATGAATTTGAACAGTTTGGAAATCATGGATTTTTCTCACTTCCCGGATATAGATAATTATGACAACAATACATTATTCTAATTAAAGAGTTTTTTATTGTCAAGGGGAGATCCGGATTGTTTTTGATTTATTCACATTTTGACGCGGAACGGTATTGCAGTCATATTTCCGGGGCGGCGGCAATACACTGTGAGCAAAGAGGTGATGATTTTGCGGGACGGGTTTGAGTCGGCGGCGGAGCTTCTGCCGGACGGGCTTCGCGCTGCGGCGCTGCATCAGACGGAAAGCGTGCGCTCGCGCGCGGAGGAAGTCCGGCTTCGGACAGGCTATCCGCCTGCGCTACGTCTGCCGGAGGGGGAGCGGCCGTTTTACGACGCGCCGGTGACGGCGGAAACGCTGTGTGCGGTGCTGGAGCGGGCGACAAACGCCTCGGTTCACGCAGTGACGGACGAGCTGCGGCAGGGCTTCGTTTCCGCATCCGGCGGGATCCGCGTCGGCGTGTGCGGGACGGCGGTGACGGACGGCGCGGTGCGCAGCGTGCGCGACGTCTCCTCGCTTTGCATCCGGATCCCGCGTCAGGTGCGCGGCGCGGGGCGCGACGCCGTTGCGCGCGTGCGGGAC
>JAZQNZ010000204.1:0-2253 GCA_045627665.1 Oscillospiraceae bacterium | reverse complement strand
CCGACTTTGTACATCCGGCTCGATTCCTCTGCTTTTGAGGCACATAAAAATGGGCGCGCTGCAAAATTCCTCATTTTGCAACGCGCCCTTCTTTGCCTATGATCGGATTCGCCGGCGTCAGTCAAGCTGGTGCTGACCGGTGTAGAGGAGGTAGTAGCGTCCCTGCTGGGCGAGCAGCTCCTCATGGTTGCCTTTCTCCTGAATCTCGCCGTGCTCGATGACGACGATGCAGTCGGCATTGCGGACGGTGGAGAGACGGTGGGCGATGACGAACACGGTGCGGCCTTCCATCAGCGTATCCATACCCTGCTGGATATGGCGCTCGGTGCGGGTGTCGATCGAGCTGGTCGCTTCGTCCAGCACCATGACCGGAGGATCGGCAACTGCGGCGCGCGCGATGGCGAGGAGCTGACGCTGCCCCTGACTAAGGTTTGCGCCGTCGCCCGAGACCATCGTGCCGTAACCGTCCGGCAGACGACGGATAAAGCTGTGGGCGTTTGCGCTCTTTGCAGCGGCGATGCATTCCTCGTCCGTGGCGTCCAGCCTGCCGTAGCGGATGTTGTCCATGACCGTGCCGGTGAAGAGGTGGGTGTCCTGCAAAACGGCGCCCAGCGAACGGCGAAGCGAATCCTTTTCAATGTCGCGGACGTCGATGCCGTCATAGGTGATGCTGCCGTTTTCGATCTCGTAAAAGCGGTTGATGAGGTTGGTGATCGTGGTTTTGCCGGCGCCGGTGGAGCCGACGAAGGCGATCTTCTGACCGGGCTTGGCGAATACGTCCACCCCGTGCAGAACGCGCTTGCCCTCCACATAGGAGAAGTCCACGCTGTTCAGGCGGACGTCGCCGCGCAGGGGTACCAGCTCGCCGTCCGGCTTTTTCCACGCCCACGCTTTTGCGTGACCGTTCGTTTCGAGCATTGCGCCGTCCTCGCCGTGCGTTACGCCGACGAGCGTGACCTTGCCGTTGTCCGGCTCTGCGGGAGCGTCCATGACAGCAAAGATGCGCTCTGCGCCCGCCAGAGCGGAGAGAATGGTGTTGAGCTGCTGGCTGACCTGCTCGACAGGTCTGCCCACCTGACGGGAATAGAGCAGATAGGTGGCAAGACCGCCGAGGTCAAAGCCGCGCAGCGCAAGAAATCCGCCTGCAACGGCTGTCAGTGCGTAGCCGACGTTCATAATGTTCGCACTCAGCGGCATGATCGCGCCCGCGTAGAAGTTCGCGTCCGCTGCCGCGGCACGGTAGGCGTCGTTCAGGGCGGCAAATTCTTCCTTTGCGATGTCCTCATGGGTGAACGCCTTGACGACCTTCAGTCCTTCGATGATCTCCTGAATCTCGCCGTTGACCTGACCGAGCGCTGCCTGCTGCTTGCGGTAATAGCTGCGGCTGCGCCCGCCGAACACCTTGAACACCAGAAGGGACGCCGCCAGAACCAGTACGGTGATGATGAACAGCAGCGGCGAGGTGTAGATCATGACGCAGACGAGGCCGATGAAGGTCAGGACGCTGGAAAACAGATTGACGACGCTCTGCTCCATTGCAAATGCGACGTTGTCCGCATCGTTGGTGAAGCGGCTCATCAGCTCGCCGTGGGTATGGGCGTCAAAATAATTCAGCGGCTTTTCCTCCAGCGCATCGAAAAGGTCCGAACGCAGGCGGTTTGCAGCCTTCTGCGCCATGACCGCAGTCAGCGCGGACTGGGCATAGGTGCAGATGCAGCCGAGAATGTGCAGGCCGAAAAGCGAGATGCAGCTTCGCAGCAGCATGCTGATCTTTTCCGCGGCGGGCAGGTCGCCCGTGAGGTTGTTGATGATGGGGCGCAGGAGGTAAGTTCCGGCGATGCTGGTGCCGGTGCTGACAAGCAGACACAGCCCGATGAGGATGAGCAGCGATTTTTTCGCGGTGACATAGCCTAAAAGACGGCGGATGGCTTTGCCGGCGTTCTGCGGCTTCTGATAGCCGCCGTGTCCGCGCGGGCCGCCGCCCTTCTGCGCTTCTGCGGGTTTGAATTTCTGAGTCCGTTCCGCCATCAGTCGCTCACCCCTTCCTGCTGGGAACTGTAAATCTCCTGATAAATCTCGTTGGAAGCGAGCAGCTCTTCGTGCGTGCCGAGACCGGCAATGTGGTCGTCATCGAGGATGACGATCTTGTCGGCGTAGCGGACGGAGCTGATCCGCTGGGCAATGATGATGACGGTCGTGCCCTTCAGATTTTCACTGAAGCTGCTGCGAATGGCCGCCTCGGTGGCGCTGTCC
>JAZQNZ010000203.1:0-2630 GCA_045627665.1 Oscillospiraceae bacterium | reverse complement strand
GAGAATGACAGAAAATGAGTAAATATATATCCGTGGCGATCGACGGCCCCTCCGGCGCGGGCAAAAGCACCGTGGCGCGCGCCATCGCCGCAGAATTCGGTTTTATTTATGTGGATACCGGCGCAATCTACCGTACTGTGGGTCTTGCGGCGCAGCACGCGGGCATCGCCTCAAAGGATGCCGCGGCGGTGATCGCAATGCTGCCCGGCATTCACATCGACATTGCCTATGACGCCGCGGGCGCCCAGTGTATGCTGCTCGACGGCAGGGATGTCTCGGCGGAGATCCGGACGCCGACAAGCTCCATCTATGCGTCGGACGTTTCCGCCCTGCCGGAGGTGCGGGCGTTCCTGATGGATATGCAGCGCAGCCTTGCCGCGTCGCACGATGTCATTATGGACGGGCGCGTCATCGGCACGGTCGTTCTGCCGGAAGCGGATGTGAAGATCTTCCTGACCGCCTCTGCCGCTGTGCGCGCGCAGCGCCGGTGGCTGGAGCTGCGGCAGAAGGGGATGGAAACGCCCTATGAGGATGTTCTGCGCGACATTGAATACCGCGACCGGCAGGACTCCTCCCGTGCCTCCGCTCCGCTGAAGGCAGCGGAGGATGCCGTGCATATTGATTCGAGCGACCTCAGCTTTGATGCGTGCGTGGAAGCGGTCGCGGCGCTGATCCGGGAGCGTACCGGAAGATGAAGCGCATTCTGGAAGCGGAAAGCGCCGGATTCTGCGCCGGCGTTGCGCGCTCCGTCCGCATGGCGGAGGAGGCGCTTGCGGAGTGTGGCGAGGTATGGTGCCTCGGGGAACTGATCCACAACCGCGACGAAACGGCGCGGCTTTGCGCAGCGGGGCTTCGCATTGCGGAGCGTCCGGAGGAAGTGCCGCAGGGCGCCGCGGTGCTGATCCGCTCCCACGGCGTCGGGCCGGAAACCTATGCGGCGCTGACTGCACGCGGCTGCACGGTTCTGGACGCGACCTGCGGGCGCGTCCGGCATATCCACGATCTTGCGCGCGACGCCCGGAGCGGCGGGCGCGGACTTGTCGTGTTCGGCGATGCGTCGCACCCGGAGGTGCAGGGGATCTGCGGGTGGCACAGCGGCAGCGAGGTGGTACAGAACGCTGAAAATCTGGAAGAAGCGCTGCTCCGTCAAGGCGCTTTGCACAAAAACGGCGTCGATTTGGTGTTCCAGAGTACGGAAACGAGAAAAAATTTTGAAGAAAGCAAAAAAATTGCAAAAAGGATATGTACAAATTGCAAAGTATTTGATACAATATGTTCTGCTACGCAGATTAGACAGTCAGAGGCATTGGATTTAGGACAAAAATGTGATGCTGTGGTGGTGATTGGCGGAAAGCACAGCGCCAACAGCCGCCACCTTGTTGAAATTTGCGCGGAGGTTTGTGACAGTGTCTTTTTCGTGGAAAACGAAAAAGAACTGAGCATATCTCCGCTTGTGGCATTTGATACCATAGGTATCACCGCCGGGGCGTCTGTCCCGAAGCGGATCATAAAGGAGGTAGTACGTAAGATGTGCGACGAAATCAAGGACACTGCAATGGAAACCGAAAAGAGCTTTGAAGAACTGCTGGAGGATTCCATCAAAACTATATATAACGGAGATATCGTCAAGGGTATTGTAGCTGCGATCACCCCGACCGAGGTCACTCTGGATCTCGGCACGAAGCATTCCGGCTATATTCCCGTCGAGGAGTTTGAGGACGAGAACGGTTCCAAGATCGAAGATCTGATCCACATTGGCGATGAGGTTGAGGCCTCTGTTGTCCGCGTCAACGATGTGGAAGGCACCGTGATGCTCTCCAAGAAGCGTCTGGACGCTGTCAAGAACTGGGACGATATCGAGGCAGCCTGCGAGAACGAGACCGTTGTTGAAGGCGTTGTCACCGAAGAAAACAAGGGCGGCGTCGTTGTTTCCGTCAAGGGCATCCGCGTGTTTGTTCCCGCATCCCAGTCCGGTCTGCCCCGCGATGCAGAGATGGCTCAGCTTCTGAAGCAGAAGGTTCAGCTCCGCATCAAGGAAGTCAACAAGGCCCGCAAGAGAGTCGTCGGCTCCATCCGCGACGTCACCGCAAAGGCACGCCGCGAGGCCGTTGCCAAGATCTGGGACGAGATCGAGATCGGCAAGCGCTATGACGGCGTTGTCAAGAGCCTGACCAGCTACGGCGCATTTGTCGATATCGGCGGCGTGGACGGCATGGTTCACATCTCCGAGCTGAGCTGGAAGCGCATTGCAAAGCCTGCTGACGTTGTTGCAGTCGGCGATGCGATCAATGTTTATGTAATCAACTTCGACAAGGAGACCCACAAGATCTCCCTCGGCTACAAGGACCCCAACGGCAATCCCTGGGATCAGTTCAAGGCGCAGTACAATGTCGGTGACATTGCTTCCGTTACCATCGTGAAGCTGATGACCTTCGGCGCATTTGCAGAGGTCGTTCCCGGTGTGGACGGTCTGATCCACATCTCCCAGATCGCAAACCGCCGCATCGGCAAGCCCGATGAGGTTCTGACCGTCGGCGATGTTGTTGACGCAAAGATCACCGCAGTTGACGATGAGAAGCACAAGGTTTCTCTGAGCATCCGCGCACTCAGCGAGCCGGAACCCGCTCCCG
>JAZQNZ010000202.1:0-3105 GCA_045627665.1 Oscillospiraceae bacterium | reverse complement strand
AAGATATACCGAATCATCAAAAAACTCCCTGCCGGCCGGCAGGGAGTTTTTTGAAGATTGTATGGTTTGCTTTCGGATTACTTATTGAAAAATTCGTTGCTGCAGCGGTCGATCTCGTCGTTGATGATCTCGTCGGAGGTGGGGTGGATGCAGCCGGGGCCGCCGTAAGTGATGCAGGGGATGAAGCTTCCGTTCACGGCGAAGTTTTCGCAAATATAGCGGACGTGGGCGCGGATCTCTTCCTCGGTGGAGTCGTCGCGGTCAACGATGGCAGCGTCGATACCGCCCATGAGCGTCATGCGGCCGTTGAGCTGCTTCTGCATCTTTGCAATGTCGTTCTGGGGGAGAACGCCCTGCCAGATGTCGATGTGCAGATCGACCATGTCTTCGATGATGTCCTCGCAGAAGGAGTCGGAGTGGTGCATGATGATGACGTTGTTGTCATGCAGATAATCATAGCTCTTCTTATATGCGGGCTTAATCGTTTCGCGCCAGGACTCGGGCGGGATGAACAGGCTCTGCTTGCTGCCCCAGTCGTCGTGGGAGAGCATGACTTCGGGGTGAACATTGTCGACCATGAGCTTGAAGCCGTTGTAGCGGTATTCGCCGATGGCCGCGCACAGATCCTGCATTGCTTCCGGCTCGAGCAGGAAGTTGCAGAGGGTATCCTCGAAGCCCATGAGGAAGTGCAGACGCTCAAAAACACCGGTGGGCGCAAACATCATCAGCAGATCCTCGCTGCGGTCAACTGCCATGGCACGCTCAATATAGGGAGCCCACAGCTCCTCGGCGGAGGCGTTCGCGATCAGATCGGGGACTTTCACGACATCACGCCAGGTGGTAATGTCCTCAAGGACTTTGAACGTGACATCGGGAACGGCGCCGGGCTCACCGGCGGGCCATACGATGCGGGTGCCCCAACGGTCATTCTTGGGTTCCATGCCGGGGGCGCGCTGACCGCGGACGTAGAAGTTTACGGGGTCTCCCGGAACCATAGCGGTGCCTTCATACTGCTTGACGTAGCGGTCGGGCTTGCCGCCGCGGATGGTAGCCAGGAAGTTTTCTCTCTTGCTGAGCATAATAAATAGTCTCTCCTTTCAGTTTCGCGTCAGACAAAAACCGGCTTCACTGCGCTTTGCAATGAGCCATATTCTACGTAATTTACGAGACGGACGCAATATCATCTTAGGTTAACATGATTGCCCGGAAAAGTCACTGCGCATTAGTTACAAGATAAGCCCCTGCAAATCGTTTAAAAAAACGTATTTTTCGGTCGAGACGATTTCGAAAGGACAGGCTTGCCCGCATCCGGCAAACGGCTATAACCTGAAGTTCAAAAAGATGCCGTCTGATAACATATTTGCATCGCCGGGGATGCTGCCATTCCATTGACATAAACTGCAAGTTCTGCTATCTTTGAATTGTCGGGAATGCGGCATCACCGCGTTTTCGACACAACGGAAAGAGTACAAATATTTTTTGATAAGGGAGAAACTTACAATGATCGAAAACATCAAAGAAACCGTCGTAAACGGCAAGCTGAAGAAGATCGAAGAGGCTGTTCAGGAAGCTCTGAACGGCGGCGCAACCGCACAGGAAGTTCTGGATTCCATGATGGGCGCTATGGACGAAGTCGGCTCCAAGTTCCAGAAGAACGAGATCTATGTCCCCGAGATGCTGGTTGCTGCTAAGACCATGCAGCGCGGTGTCGGCGTTCTGAAGCCCCTGCTGGGCGGCAGCGCTGTCGGCAAGAACGGCAAGTTCATCATCGGCACTGTCGCCGGTGACCTGCACGACATCGGCAAGAACCTGGTCGCTATGATGGTCGAGGCTGCCGGCTTCGAAGTCATCGATCTGGGCATTGATGTTCCCGCTGAGAAGTTTGTTGAGACCGTTAAGGCCAACCCCGACTGCAAGGTCGTTGGTGTTTCCGCTCTGCTGACCACCACCATGGAAGCTATGCGCAACACCGTTAAGGCCCTGATCGATGCCGGCCTGAAGAGCCAGGTCAAGATCATGGTCGGCGGCGCTCCCATCACCCAGGCATTCGCAGACGAGATCGGCGCAGATGCTTACACCACCGACGCTGCTTCCGCTGCAAACAAGGCCAAGGAGCTGGCAAACGCCTGATTCCCTGAAACACAGTGTTTTTACAGCGCGGTCCCATCCGGGGCCGCGCTGTTTTTGCGCTCCAACCTATCATGGCGGTTATTTATGAAATGAGAACGCCGCTTCTCTGTTCGAGGAGCGGCGTTGTGCATTGGCATATCAGAGGCAGCATTCTGCCAGGTGGGTGAAGATGCGGAGACTGGGATTCTGCGACTCCTTTTTCCACGCAAGCACCAGACGGGCGTTCGGCACATCGGTCAGCGGGATTGCGCGGACGCTGGTGGAGCTGCAGGCCCGGTTTGAGGCGTTGAACATGGAAATGCCAAAGCCGGATTCCGTCCAGAGCAGACGGGTGTGGATATTTGTTGCCATTTTTGTGTTCGGTTCAATTCCTGCCTGATGGAAGCAGGACTGAAGGAATGCGGCCTCGCCGGTCAGCTTCTGTCCCTCGTCGATGATGATGGTGTCCTGCGCAAAATCGGAAAGAGAGGCGTACGTGCGTCCGGCAAGACGGTGATCCGGCGGAACGATCATGCAGAACGGCACGCTGTCAAGCTGCAGGGTTTCCAGTTCGGGGCTTTCGGCAATGCCGAAGTCCATGGAGAAAATGATGTCCAGACGGTTGCGGTTCAGCTCGTCAAGAAGATCACGGCCTTCCATGCGGACAGGGGTGAATTCCACGAGGGGCAGACTCTGGGCAAAATAGTTGAAGGTGACCTGCATGACCTCGTCGAGCTGCTGCTCTTCCAGCACGCCGATATTCAAACGTCCCATCAGCCCGTTTTCCGTCTGACGTACCAACGTAATGACGCGGTCGAGCTCTTTACGGAGGTCGGGGAGTTCGGATGCGAGAAGCGTGCCTGCGGGAGTCAGGGAAACGGTGTGGTGGTTGCGATTGAGAAGCGATACTCCGAGTTCGTTTTCGAGAGAGACAATGCCGCGGCTCAGCGCCGGCTGACTGACAAACACTTCATTTGCGGCTTCCGTGAAGCTCAG
>JAZQNZ010000201.1:0-4687 GCA_045627665.1 Oscillospiraceae bacterium | reverse complement strand
AATTCTGCCGTTATCAATATGGAAGGATACGTCTTTCAGATGAAAGGCAGGGTAATCCTTGCAAAGATCACGCACTTCAACAACGCTCATAAGCGCCTCCGTATGTTTGAATTCTGCAAATATTGTTATCAAAGGCCACTATGACTTCAGCCAACCGCGACTCACAATATTCATGGTTATTCTAATGTTTGGCTTCGTATATGTCAAGGAAGTCCGCTGCCCGTTCAGCAGGTGAAAACCACAGGTCTGTATTTCCTGCGATTTTTTTTGCTTTACAATTTACATTATTCGCTGTCAGCGGTATAATAACTACAATAAACATATTGATCGCGTCCGCGAATAGCGCGCTGCGGCGTACACCCTCCCGGGTGTACGATTATGGGGGCAAGAAATTGAAAAACAGCTATGAAATTGATATGAGCAAGGGAAAGCTCTTTTCAAAAATCGTATCCTTTGCGATCCCGCTTCTCTTCTCCGGCATTCTCCAGCTCGCTTTCAACGCGGCTGATCTGATCGTTGTCGGACGGTTCTCCGGCGAAAATTCTCTGGCCGCCGTCGGCTCGAACAATGCCCTTGTTTCTCTGATCGTCAACGTATTGCTCGGTCTCGGCACGGGAACAAGCGTCATGGTCTCTGCCTACTTCGGTGCAAAGGACGAAAAGCAGCTTCTTGACGCCGTTCGAACGACCGTCGTTGTTGGCGTTGTCGGCGGCGTTATCTTCGGGATCGCGGGCATTTCTCTGTCCGGGGTGCTTCTCCGCGCAATGGGAACGCCGGAAGGCGTCCTTCCGCTGGCGGAAATCTATCTGCGGATCTATTTTGCCGGTCTCCCCGTCATCATCCTTTATAACTTTTCAAGCGCGGTGCTCCGCGCCGTGGGCGATTCCCGCCGTCCGCTGATCTATCTCTCCATCGCCGGCGTGCTGAATGTCGGGATGAATCTTCTGTTCGTCATCGTGTTCAGGATGGACGTTGCCGGCGTTGCAATCGCAACCGTTTTGAGCCAGTGCGTCTCCTGCGGTCTTACCGTCCGCTGCCTGATCAAGTCAAAAACGATCTGCCGCCTTGTGCTCCGACCGTTCTCTTTCTCATGGAAGCAGTTTGCCGAGATCATCCGTATCGGCCTCCCTGCAGGGATTCAGGGTTCTCTCTTCTCCATCTCAAACGTCCTCATTCAGTCCTCGATCAACTCCTTCGGCTCCATGGTCATGGCCGGAAACTCCGCCGCAGCCAGTGTGGAGTCCTTCCTGTTTGTCTCCATGGACGCAATGAATCAGACCGCGATTGCTTCTGTCAGCCAGAATATGGGTGCCAGAGAGTATGCCCGCACAAGGAAAGCCGTCCGCTGCTGCCTGCTGCTGGAGCTCACCGTCAGTTTTATTCTCAGCACGTTCACCATTCTTTTCCGGCGCCAGCTTGTCGGGATCTACACGCCGGAGCCGGAAGCGATTGACGCCGGAAGCGTCCGGCTTTTCGTTCTCGGCGTCCTGTACTTCACAAACGGTATGCAGCATATGCTGACCGGTGTGATGCGCGGTCACGGCTACAGTATCCTGCCGACCTGTATCACATTGCTCGGCATCTGCGGCTTTCGCATTCTTTTCATATATACTTACTTTGCCGCCCACCGCACGCTCGAGGTGCTATACATCTCCTACCCGATTTCATGGATCATCACGATCATTGCACAAACGTTGTGTTATTTCCTGCTCAGAGAGAAGGCATATCGAAAAAATGAGCTGAAATATATCAACTCCCCTGCTGACTGAGCCGCACCGCAGCGTAGGATCCGATGAAAAAATCAGCCCCCGCATATGCTGCGGGAGCTGATTTTTCATTTCAGTTTCGGTCTTCGGTCAGGGAACTGCGGCAGTCAGTTTTCCTGCCGGAAGCAGCAGCGGCTCCGTCCGCGTCAGAATGGTCACGTCCAGCGCGGAGGGATTGAAGATCATGCTGCCGTCAACGGAGTATTCCAGTGCGCGCCAGGCGGCAACGTAATCCATAATTTCGCCGTTCGTCGCAAACCACACGCTCTCCGCGTGCGCAGCAAGAAACGCGGCAAGGCGCTCGATCACATCCCAGTTGCCGCGCCCTTCAAACTCATAGGCATGGCCCCAGACGTAAAAAAGCTGTGCGCCGAAGGAACGCTCGCTGCCGGAAACAAAACGCCCGGCCAGCTCCATAAGCATCGGATCATCGTGGTGACAGGTCGGATCCCAGCGCAGAAAATCCTGCGGAATATCAAAGCGGTGCGTTGCCTGCACGGTGCGCGCTCCGCGATAACCGGAAAGACGCAGTGCGGCAAGAACATCGTCATTATACAGTCCATACGGATAGGCGAACATTTTCAGCGGCGCACCGCAGAGCGTCTCCAACCGACGCTTATCCTCGAGTATTTCATAGCTCATGCGCGGCGTGCCGATGGTGTTCAGAGCGGAATGATACAGACCGTGGCCGCCGATCTCATGTCCGGCATAAATCTCCGCAGCTTCCTCCGGCGCGATTTTGGAAACGTCCAGCTCCGGCATACCGTCGATTGTTCCGACCTCATGTGTGCCGAGCAGCGCGGAATTGATGTTAAAGGTGCATTTCAGTCCGTAACTGCGAAGCATCTCCGCAAGCCGGCGGTCCCAAATCACGCCGTCATCGTAGCTTAACGTAAAAGCCCGGCTCTTTCCGCCGGGAAAGAGCAGCGTATCAAAACGTCTTTCCATACCGTCCTCCTGATCCGTTCACGAACTCACAGCATTCTCTGCGGTGCAGTCATATCATATAATGCTTTGACGGAAATAGCAAGCGCGCTGAATGATTGCGGCTGAAATTGAAAATAAAATATCGCAAATCCCGCTTCCTCTCTTTGCATGGTTGAAAAAACGTGATATAATACTTAAAATTTTGAACGAATTTCCAACCACAACAGGAGAAACATTCTTGCCATGAACACGAAAAACGCAAAAAGACTTGTCATCAAGGTCGGCACCTCCACGCTGACGCACGCTTCCGGCGCCATGAACCTTCAGAACATGGAGCGTCTGGCCCGCGTCCTCTCCGACCTGCACGGCAGCGGTCACGAGATTATCCTTGTCTCCTCCGGTGCGATTGCAGTCGGAACGGCAAAGCTCCAACTCCCGGAGCGCCCAAAGGTGCTGCGCTTCAAGCAGGCGGCAGCCGCTGTCGGTCAATGCAGCATTATGCACATCTATGACAAGCTCTTTTCCGAATACACCTGCACTGTCTCCCAGATCCTTCTGACGGGCGACGATGTCGATGATCCCATCCGCGCGGAGCACCTTTCCAACACCTTCTCCGCCCTTCTGGAAATGGGCGTCATCCCGGTCGTAAACGAGAACGACTCCGTATCCTCCGCCGAAATCGAAACCGGTCACAACAAAACGTTCGGCGATAACGACACGCTCTCCGCCATCGTCGCAAGGCTGTGCCATGCCGATCTCCTGGTGCTGTTCAGCGATATTGACGGTCTGTTCAGCGCCGATCCCCGCACCGACCCCGAAGCAACGCTCATCCCCGTCGTAACAGAGCTGACCCCAGATATTCTCAAGGTCGCCGGCGGAACGGGTACATGGCGCGGCACCGGCGGCATGGCAACGAAGCTGTCCGCCGCGCGCATTGCGATGGATGCCGGTGTAGACATGGTAATCACAAACGGCGCGCGTATG
Organism: Oscillospiraceae bacterium; assembly: GCA_045627665.1. GTDB lineage: Bacteria > Bacillota > Clostridia > Oscillospirales > Oscillospiraceae > SVKR01. The sequence continues at coordinate 1,010 of JAZQNZ010000201.1, read as the reverse complement.
GAAGATCTGTACGGGATCGTAAACGGTGAGCGCATCGGAACGCGCTTTCTCGCGCCCACCGAGTTGAAAGGAGCTGACTGAAAACATGACGCTGCATGAACAGGGTGCTGCCGCAAAAGCCGCAGCACGAACGCTCGCCATTGCCGGAACAACGCAGAAAAACGAGGCGCTTTTCGCCATTGCCGACACATTGATTACGAATCAGGACGTCTGGCTCAAAGCCAATGCCGAAGATGTTGCCGCGGCAAAGGAGGCAGGAATGCGTCCCGCAATGCTCGATCGTCTCACGCTGACTCCCGAACGCATTGCCGGCATTGCCGACGGTGTACGTCAGGTCGCGGCGCTGCCCGACCCGATCGGTCGTGTGGACAAAATGGAGACCCGCCCGAACGGTCTCATCATCGGAAGACGGCGTGTGCCGCTCGGCGTCATCGCCATGATCTACGAAGCCCGCCCGAACGTCACCGTGGACGCCGCCGTCCTCTGCCTGAAGTCCGGAAACGCCTGCATTCTTCGCGGCGGTAAGGAAGCGATCCGCTCCAACCGCGCCGCAGCCGAGCTGATGCGTGCCGCGTTGACGCAGGTGGGTCTGCCTGCGGACTGTATCTCTCTTGTGCAGGATACCGGACGCGAAACAGCGCAGGAGCTGATGCACCTGAACGAATACGTGGATGTTCTGATCCCGCGCGGCGGCGCTGGGCTGATCCGCTCCGTCGCAAAGGAAGCCAGCGTTCCCGTCATCCGCACCGGCGAGGGCGTCTGCCATGTTTATATTGACAAAGACGCCGATATCGAAATGGGCGCCGAAATTCTCTATAACGCCAAGTGCTCCCGTCCCTCAGTCTGCAATGCCGCGGAGTGTCTGCTCATCCACGAGGATGCTGCGGAATCGTTCCTGAAAGCCGCAGTTGCCCTGCTGGATCAAAAGCAGGTTGAGCTTCGCTGTGATAACGCCGCACTGAAGATCGTCGGCAGCCGCGGGCTTCCTGCAAGTGAAGAGGACTGGGATG
>JAZQNZ010000200.1:0-6171 GCA_045627665.1 Oscillospiraceae bacterium | reverse complement strand
CAGAACGACATGGCTAGACCCGACTTGCCGCTCAGCGTCATACCGCCGCCGGAGGCATCCATAAACATTTTGTCGCGGATCACCTTGTCCAGCACTTCCTTCACGGTCATCGGCTTGCCGCTGATCTCGCGTGCCTCGCTGGGACAGATCTCCACGCAGGCACCGCAGTCAACGCAGCGCGTGCGGTCGGTGAGGGCGACGGGCTTGCCGTCCGCCTCGCCGGGGTAGATGGCCTGATTGGGGCAGACCGGGATGCACTTGCCGCAGGCAATGCATTTTGCGGAATAGGTCATGAGCTGGGGCTTCGTCAGATTGGACTCCGGGTTGGCGCACCACAGGCAGCGCAGAGGGCAGCCCTTGACGAACACGGTCACGCGGATGCCGGGACCGTCATGGATGGAATAGGTCTGTACATTAAATACAGGTGCCGATACGCTCATATAATCTTCTCTCATAATGATCTACCTCACTGAAAAACTGCCCAGTCCTGAGAGGAGGACTGGGCAGCCGGGTTTGTTTTACCTCAGAACTTATCCTCTTTTATAAACTATATGAGGAGTTCGCTTTGTCGGTTCTTTCCGGGAATTACAGCTGATGCTCGCTTCTGCCGATAACGTCGTCCTGAATTGCGTTGGAGAGCTGGACGAAGTAGGCGCTGAAGCCGCCGACACGAACGATCAGATCCTTGTGCTCTTCGGGATTGACCTTGGCGTCCTTCAGCTCGGCATTGTCAACGATGTTGTACTGGATGTGGGTGCCGCCGGCACGCATGAAAGCGTCGGTATAGGCAGCCAGCTTCTCCACGCTCGCCTCGTTGTTGACGGTGCTCTTCGGGAACTTCTGGTTCAGAGCGACAACGTAGCTGTCCTTGCCGAAGTCTGCACGAAGTACAGAGTTCAGGACGGTCGTCGGGCCGTTCTTATCCATGCCGCGCATCGGGGATGCGGAGGCGTCATCCAGAGGCTCGAAGGCCAGTCTGCCGTTGGGCAGGGCGCCAACGCCGAGACCTGCGGCAAAGTGCCAGGACAGGCCTTCGCGGAGAGACTTGAATGCGGGATACGGGCTGTGATCCCAGCTGTAAACGGACTCGGCGGACATATGTCCGACTCTGCCGGCGAGATCGTCGACCTCGTCGATGCCGTTGCCGTACTTCGGTGCATCCAGGCACATCTTGCGGATCTCCTGTCCGCGCTCGCCCTCGAAGTTCTTGTCCAGAGCGTCGAGCAGCTCGGCCATGGTGATCTTCTTCTCGTCAAAGACCAGCTTCTTGATGGCCATGAGGGAGTCGGCCACGTCGATGATGGCGCGGTCGGTGATCGCGTACTCGCAGTGGGGATCGGGGATCATGGTGTCACGGCCGATATCCATGCACTGCTGGATGGAGAAGGTGGTCAGGACCGGCAGACGGATGTACTTATACTGCACATCGCGGGCGATGTCGGCGAGCCACAGAGTGCGCTGCATCACGAAATAGTGCTGCTTCACATAGGCATCCCACAGCTCCTCGAAGGTCTCGAACTTGGTGGGATCGCCGGTCTCGGTACCCAGCTTCTTGCCGGTGATGATGTCCACGCCGTTGTGGAACACGAGCTGGAGGCAGCCGGCGGTATTCATTGCGGCAGCGCCGCCCTTATACTCGGAGCGCTGGGGCAGTGCCGGCCACACGCAGCCGCGGCCGATCCAGGTGCGGGCTTCCTCGAGAGGAACGCCGTCCTTGACGAACATCTCGACCATGTGATCGTCGTTCTCGAACAGCGGGATACCGCCGCCGGTGACGCAGTTGGTCTCAATGGCCTTTTTCATGAACCACTTCGGGCTGGCGCTGGTCCAGTTGACGGCGACCGTCGGAGAGGACTGGTGCAGCAGGCCGACAGCGTGCAGGAACAGGTAGCTCAGCTCGTTGGCGTTCTCCACGCCGTCCGGACGGATGCCGCCCAGGTTCATGCTGCTGATACCGTAGGAGACCTGGTGGGTCTGCTTATGCAGGCTGCTCTGGATCATGAGCTGGGTGCCCCAGCGGCCGATCACTTCTGCCAGCATATCCAGCGCTTCCTGTGCGGTCAGGGTGCCGTTGTTGATATCGTTGATGAAGAACGGATAGAGATAAACGTCGCCGCGGCCCCAGTGCGGCTGGTTGTGCATCGGGTGCTCCATGGCCTTGGACAGGCCGACCAGCACCATGGACTGCAGAGCCTCACGGAAGGTTCTGGCAGGATACTCGGGGACGTACTCGCACATATCGGCGATCATCAGCAGCTCTGCCTTGCGCTCGGCATTGGCCTCAGCCGCGGCCTTTTCTCTGGCCAGCGCGGCATAGCGGTGGGCATGGTTGATGGTGGCCTCGCAGACGATGATGGCGGACTGCCAGAAGAGATAGCTCTCAATATTCTGACCCTTCTTCGCCTGATACTCGTCGATGTGCGCCTGTGCCTCGTTGATGTAGTAACGCAGGCCCTTGTTCAGGATCTTGCCGAAATCAAAGGTGTTGGTGCAGTTGCCGAAGTTGCCGCTGGAAAGATCGGGGTCCTTCAGGTGGGCGACAACAACGTCTCTGGGCCACTCGCCCAGCACGTCTGCGAACACTTTGTTGACGCAGTCAACGGGGTTCTGATTTTTGAAGGTGCGGACTGCCTCGCGCAGGATCTCAAGCTCTTCCTGGCTCAGCGTGGTCTTGTCGTGCAGCGTGGCCTGAATGCCCTCGTCGCTCCAAAGGCCGTCCAGATAGTCGCCGTTGATGTCGATGGCGGTGTAGCCGCCGATGCAGGTGGGTCCGATACGACCGACGATGTGGTCGTAGTCCAGAATGTTGATCGCTACGTTGTCGGCGATGTTTTTATACAGCTTTGCACGGCGCAGCTCGATGTCCTCGCCGGCGGTCTCCTTCCAGGATTCCGTTGCGTACTTCTGACGGTCGACGTGAATCTTGTAGGGCGCTTTCTTGACATCCTCTTTCCAGCGCAGACGATCCGCGGAAAGCGTTGTCTTTTCGATCTCCGCAAGCAGATCCATGTTCACGTTGATGGTAGGAATCATTTCTTCACTCCTGTTCGGTTTTTGAGTTGCAGCAGGCGGTGGTTGGGCGTCTGTGCAGGCTTGCTGTTTAAAAACAAGAAGGTCTCGCCGCACTCCTGCAAGGCAGAAACACAGGCACAAAACCGCGGCATACAAGGCTCGCGAAACGGGGACGGCAATCCCTCTTGACTTTAAGCGCAATTATATTGTAAACTATATTGTAGCTATAGAGTCAACGAAAAAGCACTGATAAAATTGACGAAAATTTCACAGTATATTTACATCCGCGGCATTTTTCGGGAATTTAACGCTGATGCGAGGTGTGACATATGGAAAACGGCATGAACCGGCTCTATAAAATCGGAGAAGTATCCGATTATTTCCATCTCTCGGTGCAAACCCTGCGCCTCTATGAAAAAAACGGACTGTTCGTCCCCTCGGTCATCAACGAGGAGACCGGCTACCGCTACTATGAATATACGCAGTTTGAGCGGCTGCGTATGATCGTGTTCCTCAAGGATCTCGGGCTGCCGCTGAAAACGATCAAAAATCTTGTCGATATGCCGAAGGGCGAGGAGTATGTCCGTGTGCTGGAAAGCTACCGCACCATGCTGGAGCAGCAGATCCGTGAGGACATCGCAAAGAAGAACTATCTCGACGAAAAGATCCACAATCTGCGCATATCCAGCAGACTGCCGCAGAATCAGGTGCTGTTTCTTCATTTCCCGGAGCTGCGCGTTGTCCGCTATGACAAGCCCATCGACAACGGCACCGACCATGAGCTGGCCCTGTTGGATTTCATGAACGTCTGCCAGCTCTCTCCCGGCGTCAGCCGCATCGGGCAGCTCTTCGATCCGGATCATCTGGTGCAGCAGGACCTGATCGTCTCCAATTCCATGTTCGTGCGGGAGGAAATGTGCAACCGTATCCCGCCGGAGAAGGCGGAGAGCATCTATCACGACGTTTTCCCCGAGGGGATCTACGCCGCCTTATATTATCAAAAGCCCACGGAGGGCACGCTGCCCTTCGTCTATGAGCTGCTGGACGAGGTTCGGCGCCACTCCTTCACACCCATCGGCAACATCATCCGCAGCATCGTATTCGATGTTGGCAGCAGCGAATACGCGGAGAGCGGCTATCTCGCCTGCATCCGCATCCTTGTGAAGCCGCTCTGAGCCTTTTCGCGGTCTGAAGTTCTCCCCGCCGGACTTCAGACCGTTTGTTTTCTCCCGCGTGCGCAACGCCCCTCTTGTATTTTCCGGGAACTTCGGGTAAAATGAAGCGTCACCCGCCGCTGATTTTCGTGTGCAAACCGCAGGGTATGACGAAATTATGATGCAATCGGATGCTACACTGGAGCTATACAAGTCGATTTCACCGCAAGGAGATCTGCAATGACGAACACCTCCGGCTTTTCAGCCAGGCTTGAAAAGCTTTTCTGGGCTTTTCTTTTTATCAATCCGTTTCTGGATATCATCAACGGCATCTATATCAATCTTGTGATGGGCGTTGACGTGCTCGACGTCAAGTTTGCCGCCACCCTCGGCGTCACGCCGAGTCTGGTGGTGCGGATGGCCATGCTCGCCGTATTCGCGCTCTATATTCTGCTGCTGCGCGACCGGAAGAGCATCCTCGCGGCGCTCCCCATCGGGCTTTGCTGGGCGCTCTCCGTCGTCTCCGAGTATCTCGCGTTCCGGCAGGTGCAGCTTTTTATCGATATGCAGTATGCCGCACGGTTCTGCTATAACATCGCCCTGCTCATGGTTTACACCCATGTGTTCACGGCCCGTTGGGGCAGCGACGGCAAAGAGCTGATCCGCACGCTGGACGATATCATCGCTTTTTCCATGTTCGTGCTCTCGTTTTCCATTCTGCTCTCTGCGGTCATCGGCGTCGGCTACAGCACTTACGCCGACCGACTCGGCTATCGCGGAAACCGCGGGTTCTTCTACGCCGGAAACGACATCTCCGCCGTGCTGGCGCTGCTGCTGCCCCTCAACGTCGCCTCTCTCCTGCAGATGGACCGCAAATCCGCCGGAAAGCTGCGCAGCGCGTTTTATGCCGTTGCCGGCGGGTTCGGCGCCAACGCGCTGATGATCCTCGGCTCCAAGACCGCGTTCATCGCGTTCGGCCTGACCTATGCCGTTTTTCTCGTGGTCGCCGTCCACAGCGTTGCCCACGGCGGCTTCGGCCCGACCGCAAAGGGCTTTATTCTCTCCGTCGTTTCCGTACTGGTGGTGTTCACCGTGCTCATGCTGCTTTCCCACATGGAGCTGTGGTACAGCATCGTCGCATCGTTCAATGTCACCGGTGAGCTGGCCCGACGGGAAGGTATGCGCACCGCCCTCATGAGCGGCAGGCAGGTCAAGCTGGCCGAGCATTTTCAGCAGTTCACCCACGGAGGGGTTCTCGTCTGGCTCTTCGGCCTCGGCCGCGGCAGTCAGGAAGAAATTCTGGAAATGGACGTGTTCGAGGTCATTTTCTATTACGGCCTCACGGGTATGTTTGCGTTCCTCTTTCTCTATGCCAAAGCCGCGATCGAGTTTTTCTCCCGTTTTCTGCGCCGGCGCGATCTCGTGTGCATTGCGCTGGTTCTCTCGCTCGGTATGTGCTCCGCTTATCTCATCATCGCCGGACACGTCCTGTTCTCTGTCACCAGCGGCTTTTACTTTGCGCTTGTGATCCTCTATTCCCGCGTCTATTTTGCCGACCGCCCGGAGGAAATCCTGCTCTGGAAGGCATAAAACCGAGAGGTGCTTATATATGAAATACGCCCTGAAAAATATGTTCCTGCTGGATGGTCACGCCGATATGGTTCCCGTCGCGGGCAAGGCCATCCTTGTAGACGGGGAGCGCATCGCCGCTATCGTCCCGGACTCCGAGATCCCCGCAGACTATGAAATCGTCGACCTGGGCGGCGGCTATCTGCTGCCCGGCCTCATCAACCTGCATGTCCACACGCCGATCTCCGGCAAACCGACCAAGAAAAAACTGGACTACGCCAAGCTGGCGAAGCTTTTGAGCATCGGCGCCGTGCGCGCCGTCATCCGCGGCATGGTGGCGAACAACATGAAGCAGCAGCTTCTCTCCGGCACCACCACCGTCCGCGCCGTGGGCGGCATCCGGGACTTTGACGGCCGGATCCGCGACAAGATCAAC
>JAZQNZ010000199.1:0-2470 GCA_045627665.1 Oscillospiraceae bacterium | reverse complement strand
GCGCTGCAAAATTTTGCAACGCGCCCTTCAACAGGTACGGTTCGACCGGATCACGGGGCGGGGATGAGATCCGCCGCCGGTGCGGTGCTTACAGGATAAACCCGCCGTCCGCGGTCAGCACCTGCCCGGTCACGAAGCCCGCCTCGTCGGAGGCAAAATAGCAGATCGCCGCGGCGATGTCCTCCGGGGTGCCGAGACGGCCCAGCGGCGTCATGCGGGCAAGCTCGTCCAGCGTTCCCTGCCCGAGTACCTGCACCATGTCGGTGTTGTTGACACGGGGGCAGACGCAGTTGGCGCGGATGCCGGTGGGGGCCAGCTCCATGGCGAGGGAGCGGGTGAGGCCGATCAGCGCCGCTTTGGTTGCGGAGTAAACCACCTCGCAGCTCGCGCCGCGCAGTCCCCACATGGACGACACCGTGACGATGCTGCCGCTGTGCGCGTGGAGCATATCGGGCAGGACGGCCTGCACGGTGTTGTACGCGCCCCTGACGTTTACGTCGAAATAGCGGTTCCACTGCGCCTCCGTCACATCCTGAAACTGGATCTGCCCCGCCGTGCCGGCGTTGCTGACCAGCAGGGAAATGGGGCCGAACTTCGCGCGCACCGCGTCCGCCATCGCGTTCACCGCGGCCTTGTCCGCCACGTCCGCCTGATACGTCATGGCGCGGCAGCCGGCGGCGGTCAGCTCCGCCTCCAGCTCCTCCGCCTTGTCGCGGCGCTCGATATAGTTGATACAGACGGCGTAGCCCGCGTGGGCAAGTCTGCGCGCGGCGGCGCGGCCGATTCCGCGGGATGCGCCTGTGATCATTGCAACTTTCTCCATAATTATCACCTCATAAATTCGTATTTTACCACATACTTCCGAAAAAAGATATAGGAATTGAAAATCGCGGCGGCAGATGGTATAATCCACCTATTATCAATCGCTTCGAGGTTTTTTAAAGATGAAAAAGAGCGTTCTTCGGCAGAATGTTTTTCCGGTGCTTGCCGCCATGATCTGGGGGACGGCGTTTGTGGCGCAGAGCGTCTGCACGGATTATGTCCCGCCGTTTGCCTTTAACGCGATCCGTTCCCTGATCGCATTTGTGCTGCTGATCCCGGTCTCCCGCATATTCGACGCCGCGGCCCGCCGGAGCGGAAAGCAGCCGGAGAGGACCGACCGCCGCGCCCTGATCCTCGGCGGGGTCTGCACAGGCACATTTCTTGCCATCGCCAGCAATCTGCAGCAGGCGGGACTGGCGGACACCAGCGCGGGCAAGGCCGGATTTATCACGGCGCTGTATGTCGTCCTCGTGCCGGTGCTCGGCGTTTTCCTGAAAAAGCGCGCCAGCGGTCAGACGTGGGTGAGCGTTCTCATCGCCGTGGCGGGACTTTATCTGCTCTGCATCCGCGCGGGCGAGGGTTTCCAACTGCAGACCTCGGACATTTATCTGCTGCTCTGCGCCCTCTTTTTTGCCTGCCAGATCATGAGCATTGACCACTTCGGCGCCTCGCTGGACGGCATCAAGCTCTCCTGCGTGCAGTTTCTTGTCGCGGGTGTGATCAGCGCAGTGCTGTCGCTCCTGTTTGAAACGGTGCTGTGGGAAAACCTCGTCCGCTGCATCTGGCCGATCCTCTATGTTGCCGTGTTCTCGAGCTGCGTGGCGTACACGCTTCAAATTCTCGCGCAAAAGGACAGCGACCCCACGGTCGTGACGCTGCTGCTGAGTCTGGAATCCGTCTTTTCCGTTCTTGCCGGCGCGCTCATCCTGCACGACCGGCTCTCGGGGCGCGAGTATCTCGGCTGCGTGCTGATGTTCCTCGCCGTTGTTCTGGCGCAGGTGCCGCTGAAGCGGCGCAAAAACGGATTGCAATGAGACAAAGCTTGTGGTAAACTAATCAAGTTAATTATGGCGGCTCCGCATTGCTCCGGGCACATAAGATGCGCCGCAGATTTTTCGGCAGGCAAAGCAAAAAGCGCAGGGAATACTTTGTGTATTTCCGAGCATTTTTGCAAAGCGTGCGGGAATAAGATGCAAGCAGATTGTGCGTTTGGAGCAGTGCGGCGCTGCCCGAAAAATTACTCTGCGGCAAGCCAGTCGTGGAGAAAGGAGATAATAATATGAACAAAGCAGACAAGACAATGGACAAGATCGTCGCCCTGTGCAAAAACCGCGGCTTCGTGTATGCCGGCAGCGAGATCTACGGCGGCCTCGCCAATAGCTGGGACTACGGCCCCCTCGGCGTGGAGTTCAAGAACAACGTCAAGAAGGCATGGATGAAGAAGTTCGTGCAGGAGAGCCCCTTCAACGTGGGCCTTGACGCTGCCATCATCATGATCCCGACCACGTGGGTCACCACCGGCCACGTCAGCTCCTTCAGCGACCCGCTGCTGGACTGCAAGGCCTGCAAGGCCCGCCACAGAGCCGACAAGCTGATCGGCGAGGAGTGCCCGGACGTCAACACCGACGCCATGACCTTCGACGAGATG
>JAZQNZ010000198.1:0-8573 GCA_045627665.1 Oscillospiraceae bacterium | reverse complement strand
CCGCCGCTGTAAAAGAAAGTGTTCGCCCAATGCCTGTTTGGTGGAGCATAGGGGTCTCGAACCCCTGACCTCCAGATTGCGAACCTGGCGCTCTACCAACTGAGCTAATACCCCAAATATTATTCTGTCGCGCCGCGCTCTCCGGGGGGTGTACCAACTGATCGGATACCCCAAGCGTGTTTCCTGACTGCCTTAATAGTATAGCACAAAAAATGAATTTGTAAAGAATTTTATTTGCACTTGATAATCTTTTTATTTTGTTGTAAAATATTTAGGCGGTCTTTGGCAAGGCTGCACTAGTCGGGGAGCCAGCGGTGCCCTGTTACCTGCAATCCGCTATAGCAGGGATGAATTCCCGTCCGAGGGAAAATGATGTGTTGTCTGACCCGGATAAGCGACGTTGACGTTCCGGTCTTGCGCAATGAAGCCCCGTGAACCGTGTCAGGTGGGGAACCAAGCAGCACTAAGCGGGTATCTTCGTGTGCCGCGAGGGTGCCGGAGCTGAGTTGGCTGTCAGGGTAACGGATGGATCATTTTTCTCAGAGCCGGGTGTGCAGTCTTGCCAAGGATCGTTTTGCGTCAACAAATGGTTTTTTGCCGCGGCGGCAAAATCCGCGGTGCTTTATCAGATCAAAAAGAGGTGATCTCCGTGTATCAGGCGTTATACCGCAAATGGCGTCCCCGTACGTTTGACGACGTTGTGGGGCTGTCCCATATCACGGAAACGCTGAAGACGCAGGTCAGCACCGGACGGCTGAGTCACGCCTATCTCTTCATCGGCACGCGCGGCACGGGCAAGACCACCTGCGCCAAGATCCTTGCCAAAGCGGTCAACTGTGAAAACCCCGTCAACGGCAACCCCTGCAACCGCTGCTCCGCCTGCCTCGGCATTGACGACGGCAGCATTATGGACGTTGTTGAAATGGACGCCGCGAGCAACAACGGCGTGGATAACGTCCGTCAGCTCCGCGACGAGGCCGTATTCTCCCCCGCGAACGCACGCAGACGCGTTTACATCATCGACGAGGTACACATGCTGTCCACCTCCGCATTCAACGCGCTGCTGAAAATCCTGGAGGAGCCGCCCGCGCACCTGATGTTCATCCTCGCAACAACGGAGCTGAATAAGGTGCCCGCAACGATTCTTTCCCGCTGCCAGCGGCATTCCTTCAAGCGTCTGGATACAGAATCCATCATCGCGCGGCTGCAGTACGTTGCGCAGCAGGAGTCGCTGGATCTGACGGCGGACGCTGCGGCGCTCATCGCCGGACTGAGCGAGGGCGGTATGCGCGATGCGCTGAGTATGCTCGACCAGTGCTCCGGACGCGACAGGATCGACACCGACACCATCTATTCCGCGCTCGGCCTTGCGGGAAACCGCGAGGTGGCGCATCTGCTGCAGCTCATCGCCGCGCATAATACCGCGGAGGTGATCGCGCTGTTTTCGCAGCTCTGGCAGGGAGGCAAGGATCCCTCCACCCTTTTAGGGGAGCTTTCCGCGCTCCTGCGAGACATTCTCATGTGCGCCGTTGCCCCGAAGGGCGGGCGCGAGCTGCTCTCTGGCGGATATGACGCTTCCACGCTGGACGCCTTCCGCAGCACCTTCAGCGTCGGAGCGCTCGTCAACCTCATCAGCATCATTCAGGACACTCTGAGCGAGATCCGCAGCGGACAGGCGCGGATGCGCTGCGAGCTTTGTCTCATCACGCTGTGCGAGCCGGGTCTCAGCGATTCCCTGCCCATGCTGCGCGAGCGGGTCGCCGCGTTGGAGCGTCAGGTGAAAAACGGCCTGCCCGCCCCGGTCGCCCCGGTTGACATAAGTTTAAATAGAGTCGCAGCTTCCAACGATTTAAGGGATAGTACCACTGCTTATGCTTCAAACGCTTTTGCTCCCGCACAGGCTCCCCAAAAAGCAGTTGACATAATTTCCGCGTCTGAGAAGGGCAACGACCTGCCGCCGTTCGACGTCGGCCCGGCGTCCGTTTCGGACAATCGTGACCTGTTTCCGTCCGTTACGGACGACCGAGACGCGCCCCCGCCCCCTTCGGACGAGGATGCGCCCCCGTTTGATATGCCGTTCGAAGCGCCGCGCTCTCGCAATGCGCCGCCCGCAGCAGCTCCGAAAACGCCCGAGCCGCCCGCGGCAAGCCGTCAAGCGCCCGCACCGTCCCGCGCAGCAGCCGCGCCGCCGACCGTGGCGGACGGAGACGCCGCATTCTGGGAGCAGCTTCGTCCAAAGCTTTCCGGTCTCTTCCCCATCGGCATTTCCGCAATTCTCAGCGACCCGGCGCAGGTCACCGGAAGCTACGACGGCAGCGTGCTGACGCTCGCAGTCCAGCCGGGGTTTTCCAGTAACATGGTAAACCGTCCCGACACCGTTGCAAAACTGGCGGCAGCCGCGGCAGAGCTGGCGGGGCATCTTGTGGAGATCCGCATGGGCCAGCCGGCAGCGGAAAAACCGGCAACGCCGGCAGAGGCAGGCAGCAAGCTGGACGCACTCAGCAAATTTGATATCGTGAAATTCAAATAACCATACTTCAGGAGGAATACACTTATGGCAAAAGGCGGTTTCCGCGGCGGCTACGGCGGCATGGGCGGAATGAATCAGATGCAGATGATGAAGCAGGCGCAGAAGATGCAGCAGGATCTTCTGAAAATGCAGGAGGAGCTGGAGCAGACCGATTACACGGCGGCAGCCGGCGGCGGCGTTGTCACCGCAACCGTCAACGGCAAGCGTGAGCTGACCGCGCTGGAGATCAAGCCCGAAGCCGTCGATCCCGACGATGTTGAGATGCTGCAGGATATGGTCATTGCCGCGGTGAACGAAGCGCTGCGCAAGGCGGAGGATGCGGCAAACTCCAATATGTCCCGTCTCACCGGCGGTCTGAATCTCGGCTTCTGACCGAAAACCATATATGACTCTCCCGCTTCGCCGATTCGACAAAGCGGGAGTTCTTTTTATCAGTTCAACTTTATTCAGGAAGGAAGATTATCCCATACAAAGCCCGCGCTTGATTCTGTAAATAAAATGGCGTATACTATTGATTAGTGTTCACAAGTCATTCTGCAGCTTTGCATCATCCACCGGAAGGCCGCATCACCCATGAAAATATTTTCCTCCTCGCCAAATTCCCCCGAAAAACCTCTGAGCAGGCGTCTGACTCCTCGCATTATCCGACAGCTCGCCGCTCTTCTGCTCATACAGATTGCAGTATATGTCGCCGCCCGCGCGATCGTCATGCTCTTCCATCTGCCCTACTCCAGTCTGGCGCTGCCGATCGACGACCGTATCCCCTTTCTGCCGTGGACCGTTCTGATCTACTACGGTTGCTATATTGTCTGGGCCCTCAACTACACCGCCGCGCTCAGCACGGAGCCGGAGGGCTCCCACCGCTTTATGATCGCGGAGATCAGCGGCAAGCTGATCTGCTTTGTGATTTACCTGGTTTTCCCCACGACGCTGGTGCGCCCCGAGGTCGCCGGAAGCGGCTTCATCAGCGCCGTTGTGCGCTTTCTTTACAAAACGGACGCGCCGGATAATCTGTTTCCCTCCATCCATTGCTTTGTGAGCTGGATGTGCGTGGTCGGGCTTCGAGGCAAGCCCTCCGTTACCAAAGGTTACCGCATCTTTTCCGCATTTCTCGCCGCGCTGGTGTTCGTCGCCACGCTCACCACGAAGCAGCACGTTATTGTCGATGTGTTTGCCGGCGTGATTCTCGCGGAGCTGTGCTGGTGGCTCGCCGGGAAGGTCGATCACCGCCTCAGAAACCGCACATGAACCACCGTCCCGCAATGGTTCCGCAACCAAATACTATCTGAGAAAGAGAAGAATACTATGATCGGTTTTTATGACTATACACTGGTTCTGACACTGCTCAGCCTTGTTTCGGCTGTTTTCGGCATGACGCAGGCCATCGACGGGCGCTTCAAGCTCTCCATCATCTGTCTCGCTTTTTCCGGTCTGTGCGATGCGTTTGACGGCAAAGTTGCCCGCACGAAGAAAAACCGCACCGACGACGAGCGCTCCTTCGGCATTCAGCTCGACTCCATGTGTGACATGGTCGCGTTCGGCGCATTCCCTGCCGTGATCTGCTATCTGCTCGGCGTGCGCGGCTATCTCGGCTGCATCGCCATCAGTTATTACTGCATCTGCTCCGTAATCCGCCTTTCCTTTTACAATGTTGCGGAGATCAACCGCATGAACATGGAGGAGCCCACGCAGAAGGTGTATTACGGTCTGCCGATCACATCCATCACCATCATTCTGCCCGCCGTGTTTCTGCTGGAGCTGATCGTTCCCGAGGGGATCTTCCCCGTCCTGCTGATTGCGATGCTCTTCGTTGTCGGTACCTGCTTTATCCTGAATTTCAAAATTTACCGTCCCGGAAAGCTCGTTTTGATCGGACTGATTATTCTCACGGCGCTTGTCGTGTTCGTCATTCTCGTTTTTTCCGAGTATAACATCGCCGCGCTGCGTCAGGGTGACGCGATGCGCAATCTGATTGAATCGCTCAATGCGCTGTATTGACCGCAGCGGGCGTGAGGTGGACACGCACGACAACCCGACCGGATTTTTCCGCCTTCTATATGACCGCGCCGCAGGAAAGCCCTTTCTGTTCGCGCTCACCCGGCCCGTGACCTCCTCCCTTGCGGGCCGCTTTCTTAATACGCGCTTTTCCCGGCCGCTGATCGCGCCCTTTATCCGCTCCGGTAGCATTGATATGCGCGAGTATCCGGAGACACGCTATCGCAGCTTCAACGATTTTTTCCGCCGCCGCATCCGGGACGGCGTTCGCCCCATTGCGGACGGAACGGACGAGCTTGCTTCGCCCTGCGACGGAAAACTCACCGTTTTCCCTATTACCGATGACGCCCGATTTGAAATCAAGGGCATTTCCTACACCATGGGGACTCTTCTGCGCGACAGTAAGCTGGCGCAGCGTTTTCGCGGCGGGACGCTGATGCTCTTCCGTCTGACCGTAGACGATTATCACCGCTATTGCTACGCTGCCGACGGGGTGGAGAGCGCACGCGTGCATCTCCCCGGCATTCTCCACACCGTGGATCCCTTTGCTGCCGAGCGCCGCGCGATCTACCGCGAGAACGCGCGGGAGTATTCCCTGCTGGAAACGCCGGAGTTCGGCACCGTCCTCACAATGGAGATCGGTGCGTTGATGGTCGGAAAAATCGTCAATCATCACCCTGTTGGTGACGTTTCCCGCGGCGAAGAAAAGGGTTGGTTCGAATTCGGCGCATCGAGCATCGTTCTCGGCTTCGCACGGGACGCCGTCATCCCCGACGCCGATCTGCTGCGAAACTCTGCCGACGGCACGGAGACGCTCGTGAAGTACGGCGAGCGTATTGCCCGGGCGGCACAAAAATAAAATCATCCCGCCCGGCTGTCTCAGAATATAGGCAGCCGGGCGATTGCAACGAGAACCAGCAGCCGGACACCCGGCTGCTGGTTCTCGTTCAAGATTCAAGCATTCATACTGAAAACTGATGAAAACAAGACACGAAGTGTCTTGTTTTCATAGCCGCCGTAGCGGCGTAGTTTTCGTATGAGACGCCTTTTGAAGCATGAACCGCGCATTGCGCGGCTCTTGAATGCTTCAAAAGTTCTGGTTAAAAATGTCTTTTTTAACCAGATAATAGTATCAGGCGCCGCACAGCAGCGCGATCAGGTTTACCAGCATACACGCTGCCGCGCCGCACGCCGTCGGGATCGCGGCAGCAAGTGCAGTCCAGCGCCACGAGCCCGTCTCCCGGTGTACTGTCAGGAGCGTTGTGGAGCACGGCCAGTGCATCAGCATAAACAGCATGGTGTTCAGCGCGGTCACCCACGTCCAGCCGTGGTCAACAAGCACCCGATGCAACTGCGTAAGGCTGCCGAGCTCTGCAAGGCTGCCCTGCGACAGATACGCCATCACCATGATCGGAACAACGATCTCGTTTGCGGGAAAGCCGAGAATAAACGCCATGAGAATGACGCCGTCCAGTCCCATCAGCCGACCGATCGGGTCAAGCAGCGCCGCAAAACGGTCAAGCACGCTGACGTCCGCCACCGAAATATTTGCCATCAGCCAGATCACAAGTCCCGCCGGTGCGGCAACCGCGGCAGCACGGCCCAGAACGAAAAGCGTACGGTCAAAGACCGAACGCACAATCACCTTTCCGACCTGCGGGCAGCGGTAAGGCGGCAGCTCCAGCGTAAAGGACGACGGAACGCCGCGCAGCAGCGTTGCGGACAGAAGCTTCGTGACGGCGAAGGTCATACCGATGCCGAGCAGGATGACCGCCGTCAGTCCCAAAGCGGACAGCAGGGAGCTTTCACCGCCCACAAAGAACATACTCAAAAGCATAATCAGCGTCGGAAAGCGCCCGTTGCAGGGCACAAAGCTGTTTGTCAGGATCGCCAGAAGCCGCTCACGCGGCGAATCGATGATGCGGCAGCCGACAATGCCCGCCGCATTGCAGCCGAAGCCCATGCACATGGTCAGGGCCTGCTTGCCGCAGGCGCGGCAGCGCTGAAACGGGCGATCCAGATTGAAAGCGACCCTCGGCAGGTATCCGGCGTCCTCCAGAAGCGTAAACAGCGGAAAAAAGATCGCCATCGGCGGCAGCATGACGGACACTACCCATGCCAGCACCCGGTAAACGCCGAGCACCAGCGCTCCGTGCAGCCATTCAGGCGTGCCCAATGCGCGCATCACGGCGCTCAAGCGCTCCTGCAGCGCAAACAGCGCATCCGAGAGCAGCGCAGACGGATAGTTTGCGCCCACGATCGTCAGCCAGAAGACGCCCGCCAGAAGCAGCAGCATGACCGGATACGCCGTAACCCGTCCCGTAAGCACACGGTCGATCCGCCGATCCGTGCGGCAGCTCTCCGCCGCGTCGTTCATAACCGTGCCGCGGCAAAGCTCCTCAGCGGCGGCAACAAGCGAGGAAACGATCCCGTCCCGCAGCCGTGCGCGGTCAATTCCCGCGCGGTGCAGCTCCTCCCACGCAGCGTCAAGCGCCGGGGCGAGTTCATCGCAGGAATGCAAATCTTCACCGAGTCCGGCATTTATCTGCGCGTTCATGGATTCATCCTGCTCCAGCAGCCGCAGCGCGAGCCAGCGGGCGTTCGGCCCATTCTCCGCCCGGTTTGCGACGGCACGCGCAACGCACCCCGCAGCATTTTCAATCTCCTCCGGGTATTCCACGCGAAAGCAAGGCGGGTCGTCCGTCCGCTCCGACAGTGCATCCAGCGCATCGGTCAGCGCGCGCAGGCTTCGCTTCCGCCGCGCCACGATCCCCACGACCGGAACGCCGAGCCGCTTTGAAAGCGCAGGCAGATCGACGCGGATATGTCTGCGCTTCGCCTCATCCAGAAGGTTGACGCATACGATCACCCGCGTTGTGATCTCCATCACCTGCAGGGCGAGATTCAGATTCCTCTCCAGACACGTTGCATCGCACACCACAACCACGGCGTCCGCGCCGCCGAAGCAGAGAAAGGAGCGCGCGACCTCTTCCTCGGCGGAATGTGCCATCAGCGAATATGTTCCCGGAAGATCCACCATCACATAGGAGTGTTTCTCCGTCCGGCAGTATCCCTGCGCGTTTGCGACCGTCTTCCCCGGCCAGTTTCCGGTGTGCTGCTTCATGCCGGTCAGCGCATTGAATACCGTACTTTTTCCGACATTCGGATTGCCCGCAAGTGCGATCACGCGGTCGTCCGGGCTCTGCTTTCGTATCGCAAAACCGTAGTCGACCGCCCCCGCTCCGACCGACGCTTTTGTCAGACCCATGCCGACGCACCTCCTGCCCGTTCCACTGCGATCTGCTTCCCGTCCTCAGCGCGGATCGCGATCACCGCACCGCGGATCAGGTATGCGGCAGGATCGCCGCAGGGACTCCTGCCAACGCATTCCACTTCCGTACCGGGCGTCAGTCCGATGTCCAGCAGCCGGCGATAAAGCGCCGCGTCCGTATGCAGGGAGCGGACGACAGCACGTTCCCCCGGCGAAATATCGCTCAATGTATGTTCCCGGTTTATATCCATCGCCGTTGTTCCTCCGAAACAGCAATCATTTTTCGGGGAATTACGGAAACTCCCTGTTTTCATCCTATGCCGCAGCGGACAGCAGGGTGCTACGCATACGAAAACGGACGCATCAGGCGTTTTTTTGCACCTGATGCGTCCGTTTTCTCTGTTTTTCTGCGGTCACTCAATGTCGAACATATCAAACAGCTCCGTCGCAAGATGAACCACCGCGCGCGGATCTCTGCCGTAATCCAGCGAAACGTCCTTCGCGTGGCTGCGCCCGACGTGCATCTCCCACGCCGCATTGTGCAGCATCCACTCCGCGGAAAGGTTTTCGTAATCGCGCTTTGTCAGCCCCGTACGGGAAATGATCGCACAGATCCGGTGGCGGTCATACTGAGAATCCACCTTATACGAGTCGATGATCTCCGCCGTAAATTTTCCGAAAATGATCTCACATTCCGGCGCGTATTTTGCGAGCATCGCATCGATCTCGCGCTTGGCTTCTTCCGGAGTATACGTCTCCTTCAAGCCGTCAAAAACG
>JAZQNZ010000197.1:0-2194 GCA_045627665.1 Oscillospiraceae bacterium | reverse complement strand
GGTTTTCCGTCACGTCCTCACCCGTCTGTCCGTCGCCGCGTGTGGCGCCGAGCCAGAATTTGCCGTTACGGTACTCAATGGCAATGGAGTGCCCGTCGATCTTCGGCTCCACGTCGTACATCTTCTGCCCCTCGATGGCGTTGTCAACACGGTCACCGATCGCAAACAGCTCCTCATGGGAGAATACATCCATGAGGCTCTCCAGCGGAACCTCGTGCTGCACGGGAGAGAATTTGCTGCTGACCTTACCGCCGACGTGCTGTGTGGGGCTGTCCGGCGTGCGGAACTCGGGAAACGCGTTTTCAAGATCCATCAGCGTGTGGATCAGCTTATCGTATTCAAAGTCGGAGATTGTCGGCGCATCCTCGTCGTAATAATGACGGGAATGTTCATTGACCTCTGCCTTCAGTTCCTCAATGCGTTGTTTCGCTTCCAGAGCGTCCATAATTGTCCTCCGTAACATTGACATATGTTTCAGGCACCCTGCCGACGATCAGGGTTTCGGCAAGGAGAATATCGGTTTCCACCGTGGCCGAAACCGTTTTCCAGGGGATCAGAATGTCGATATCCACATTCGCCTTGAGCAGGATGGAGTGGCGTGACTGATTGATGCCGGTATCTTCCAGTCTGCTTTCACAGCTTACAAACGAGCTGGTCAGCATGATGATCTCAACCGGAATATCCGGGCCGCGCCCGATCAGCAGGCTGGACCCGAAAAGATTTCCGAGCGGGATCCGGATTTCAAGACATTTGCTGTCCGCAGAGCGGACAAGCTCTGCAAGGATTTCTGTGGAAAAGCGCGTTATGCTTGCCGTATCCGTAGTAATGGCGGTAATATTCCCGTCCGCGTCCTTTTGCAGCCTGACAAAATCATCATATCCGCTGCCGCTGCGCTCAAGCACAGCCGCAATGCTGTCGTTAATTGCAAGCGTGACCGCATCCTGTGCATCGGACAACGCAATTTCACTGCTGAGCTTGCGGAGATACAGCGCAGAAATCAGCAGCAGTAACAGTACGACAAGGGCGGCGAACAAAATAACGACCCATTTTCGACGCCGGGACGGCAGTTTTTGCAGCTGAAGCTCGGAATATACCTTACGGCTCGGACTGTGCTTCGCGAGCATAGATGACCACCTCAGGTCAATCTATGCGGAAAGTGCGCACACTATTTCAGCTCTTCGACAATTTTCCGGAACATATTGCCGCGCTCGGCAAAATTTTTGAAGCGGTCAAAGGAGGAGCAGGCCGGGCTGAGGATCACAACATCGCCCGCTTCCGCAGAAGCCGAGGCTGCCAGCACCGTTTCTCTGAAGTCATCATAAATGCGAACAGGGAGCGCCTGCGCGTCGTACCCCGTCGCGCCCAAAACGGCATCGCGTATTTTTTCTGCAGTTTCGCCGACAAGAAACAGTGCCTTACAGCGCTGCACGATCTCCTCCGCAAGACCGTCAAACGGCACAAACTTGTCGTGCCCGCCGGCAATCAGGATCAGTTTCCGGTCAAACGAACGCAGACCGGCGATCGTTCGCGTCGGACTGGAAGCAATGGAATCATTGTAGTATTTCACACCATTCAGTGTCCGGACAAGCTCAATGCGATGCGCAACGCCGCCGAAGGAACGCGCGACGCTGAGGCAGTTTTCACGGCTCACAAGGCCGTCCACCGCGGCAAAGGCCGCCATGTAGTTTTCCACGTTGTGCAGGCCCGGGATCAGAATGTCATCCGCATTGATAAAGCGTTCCGTGCCGCGCCAGATCGCGCCGTCATGGAAAGAATAACCCTTTTCCGGGACGTTCTCCCGTGAAAACCAGACGATCTCCGCGGCGGCTTCCTTTGCGCACGCTGCTGTATAGTCATTGTCGAGATTGAGCACCAGTCGGCAAGAACTGTCCTGACGGAGAAAAATGCTCTTTTTTGCATTCGCATAGTCCTCAAAGGACGGGTGGACATCAAGATGATTGGGCGAAAGATTCGTGATGACCGCAACATCCGGACGGCAGCGCATACTGTGAAGCTGGAAGGAGCTCAGCATCAGAACAACTATGTCTTCCCTGCTGAAATTCGGAATATCGCAGAGCAGCGGCTTACCGATGTTGCCGCCCAGATGGACGGTGTAACCCTCCGCCTCGAGCAGCTTGGATATGACGGTGCTCGTCGTAGTTTTGCCGTCAGAGCCGGTAATGGCGATCGTGCG
>JAZQNZ010000196.1:0-4600 GCA_045627665.1 Oscillospiraceae bacterium | reverse complement strand
GGCGGCAGCCCCAGCGGGTTGTGCGTGTAGATTCTGACGCGGTTGTAGTAGATAAAAATATAGCGAAAAATGATTGTTTTGACCTGTTCTCTCGGCAGCTTGTACGCCGCGGTCTGATAGATCTTCTCTTTCTTGAGCGTGGCGAAAAAGCTCTCCATCCGTGCATTGTCGAAACAATGTCCGGCGCCGCTGAGACTCTGTATCATGCCGCAGCGTGACAGTTCTGCGCGAAAGGCTGCGCTGGTGTATTGACTCCCGCGATCTGAGTGGAACACCGCGCCGCTCAGGTTCGGGTAGAGCCGCTCCAGCTGCCGCACCGTGTCAATGCACAGCTCCTTCTTCATATTGTCACGCATTTCCAGCGCAACGATCTCGCCGCTGAAGCAGTCCATGACCGGCGAAACGTACAGCTTGCCGTCCGCACACTGCACCTCGGTAATATCCGTGAGAAACTTACGAAGCGGCATATCGGAACGAAAATCTCGCTTCAAAAGATTCTCTTTTTCCTGAATTTCCGTTGTTGCCTTCGTGATGCCGTGCGGAATGCGCCTTTTATGGAGCCAGCCATTCTCTTTCATCACGCGATACACCGTTCTCCGGCTGACGTCAACGCCGTCCTGCTCAAGCGCGAGGCAGACGCGATCCACGCCGTAGTTGCGGTTATCCGGATGCTCTTCGAGAATCTTTTTGACCTTGCCCGCAAGAAGCTGACGACTGCTGTGCTTGTCCCTGTTTCGAAGCCAGCGGTAATAACCGGATTCGCTCAAATGCAGAACGCGGCACATCTCCTTTGCCGTGTAGACGCCCTTGCGTTCGACTACGAACAGGTGTCGCTCACACGCTTTTACTTCTTGCGGTCTTTTGCGAAAAAACCGAGTGCGTCCTTGAGAATATCGTTTGCAGTTCGCAGCTCGGAAATCTCACGCTCGAGCTCACGGATGCGGATGGCTTGCTCCTCCGCGCTCAGCGTCTTCGCGGGCGGTGTATTTCGACGTATGCTGCGCCAGTCCGCCAGCGTGTAGTAAGCAATGCCGAGCTGCTGCGCGGCTTTCTTTACGCCGATCTCATCTGACAGTTTCAGCGCTTCTTCTTTGAATTCTTTGCTGTAATGTTTCATTGCGTTTCCCTCCGTCTCTGTTCTTTCAGTTTAACAGATTCTTGGGGAATTTGCGACTGCACTTACAGGGTACTACTCCAGGGAATGTACGTAATCTTCTCCCGCTCGATCCCCAACTCGGTAAGTTTCGTGACATAGTACGGGCTGACTGCCACAATGCGGTCTGCTGCCTTATAAAAGTGTATGACGTAGCGGGCAAACAAGCGGGAGAACCACCCAGGAAGCCGCAGACTTCCGTTCAGCGTTTCGGGAAGAAAGTGGCAATGCACCACGCTTGTTTTACACAGGAATTTCATAAAGAACAGATTCCAGGGCTCCACGGTATGGCAATGGACGATATCCGCCCGGCGGAGGGAGTTTACCCGGACTGCAAACCGCTCCGGCGGCAGCTTGGCGGCAAGGCGGCAGTGCTCCTCAAACATACTGGCCACCCCCTGTCCGGGAACCCGGTTTGCGATGGAGCGTATGTTAATTCTCGTCCGTTTCATCGTTGCCTCCTACAATGATCTCTGTATAGATCCGCAGACAGTTCCGGGCGAAGGACGCAACGGAATACTCATCCCAGACGCGCAGCCTTGCTGCGTCTCCAATGGTGCGGCACAGCTTGGGATCGGAAGCGAGAAACTCTATGCGCTTCGCAAATCCGTCGGCGTCCCGGATGCCGAAGCCTGTTTCGCCGTCGATCACCAGTCCGTCGATATACGGGGCATAGCTGCACACGACGGGAAGCCCGGAGGCCATCGCCTCCACATAGGTCAGGGGCTGGATCTCACTGAGCGACGCCGTCACGAAGATGTCCGCGGCGCTGTAATATTCGCAGATTTTTTCGGGCGGAACCATGCCCGTAAAAATGATCCGATCCCTTTCCGCCATGGCTTCCGCCTGCATTTTCAAAGTCTCCAGCACGGGGCCGCCGCCGACAATCATCAGCTTTACGCGCCCGTCCCGGATATGCTCAAAATACGTAAGAAGCTGCGGGAGATTTTTTTCTGCGGCGATCCTGCCAACGAAAACGAGCAGCGTATCCTCTTCCCGTACCCTGAAACGCCGACGGATCTCCGCACGTTCGGCAGAATGATCCGCACCGAACAGCTCCGTTTGAATCCCGTTCGGGAGAATATAATACGGTGCAGAATAATGGAACAGCGCCATGTTCGATCTGCCCCATTCGGACGGGAAAATCAGCGCGTCCAGCTTGCGGAAGCAGAGCTTGCCGTAAGCGATCATCAGTGTCCGGGACAAGCTTTTCCCAAAGGGGAAATACTGCGTATAGTACTCCAGATAATTGGTGTGAAAGCTGTGGATATGCTTTGCGCCGGTTTTCCGGGCAATACGTGCCGCCGCAAGGTAGAGGCTTGCTTCCGTATTTGAATGAACGATATCAGGTTTCCATTCGACCAATGCCTTCCGCAGCCTTTTCGGCAGAGGACAGGCGATGCGCAGCCCCGGATAGGAGGCATCGAATCGGATGGACGGGGCAAGGAACGCTTTTTCTTCTATGGCGGCTTTTCCGTCCCGCGACGGCATCAGGAGCCTGACGTCGTGCCCCAGATCGGAAAGACCTTTTGACAGATGAATGACCGACTGCGAGACACCGTTGATAAATTCCGTATTACAGTCTAAAACCAGAAGTATTTTCATAATTCTCTCGTAATGCTTATGTCGTATTTCCCTGATGACCGCGTTTCGGCCCCACACTCATCGCTTTGCCATGATTTCCACCAGCTCCAGCCGGTCGATCGCTTTTTTTGCGGAGAGCAGGCTCAAAAGCAGATACAGCAGCAAGGCGCCCGCCGCTGCGAAGGCGACGATCCATACCCGTACTGACACGAACTCCATGGACAAGCTGCTCATGTTCCGAAGAATCCATTTCGAGATCAGCCGTGCAAGCGGGATCCCCAGCACGAGGGTAATCAGATACTGGATGCCCATATCCAGCAGAAAGAGGCCGTTGAACTGTTTCCCCGACGTGCCCAGCACCGTCAGCGTGGCAAATTCCTTTTTCCGCTGATGGATGGAGAGGATATTGATGTTGGAAATGATGATCGCACCGATCAGGATGCCGAAACCGGCGAACAGATAACAGGGCACGTCGATGGCACGCAAACTCTCAACTGCCGATTTCTGCCGTTCGGAAACGGAATAAAAACAGTTGACTCCGTCCATCCCGGAAATCTGCTTTCGAAAGCTTTCTTCATCTCTGCACGGATCCTCCAGCCGCACCCACAGCGCATTGGGGAAATCTATCCCCATCCGTGCGGCGGTTTCCGGGGAAACATACTGTGCAGAGCAGAAGTATTGCCGACAGATGTCTGTGACCGTAAGGGATAGTCCGTTCTGCGAAAGAGAGTCTCCCACGCCGAGTCCGTGCCGCCGTGCAAAGCCCTCCTCCAGGATAATCCCATCATCGGGAACACGCAGCTGCGTGCCGTCAAGTGAGCGGATCGCGGTCAGCGTTGGCTCCTGTTCCAGAACCTCCACCCGCATATATTCACCCTCATAGGTAAAAACTGCCGCAGCAGTGTATTCGCACTCTGCCGCTTCCGGCAAAGCCGCGACCTGCTGCATGCAGTCCTCGCTGTCCGAGAGAATGATATAGTCATAGGCCATCCGCTCCCGGAACATGAAGTCCATTCCCGTGAGCTTGGACATCAGCACGCTGAAGGACAAAAACGTCAGGATCAGGCAGGCAATATTGCACAGGCACATGACGGCAAGCCGTTTTTTATTGCGCAGAACGGAGGTGAGGGAAATCTTCGCATAGGCGTTCATCCGCAGCTTCCCGAGGAAAGCCGGCGTTTGCGTTGCCGTCCCGGCGACGGTTCCCGCAAAAACTGTCGCGGGGTCACTGTCGGAGATAGGACCGGCGCAGATCACGCAGGACAGGATGCCGATCACGTACACGGCCAGAATGACCAGCGGAAGAACATAAAGATTTCCTTTAATTACCACGTCTGCCAGACCGAGGACGTCCTCATAAAACGACAGAAGGAAACGCAGCACCGGAAATCCAACCGCGCCGCCCAGCAGCAGCGCCGCAGTGCATAAGATCAGATTGTAGCGGATAAAGATGCCGCATATTTTGCCCGTTCCCATGCCCAGCGCCTGCAGGGTAGCGATCATGTTGCGGGAAGAAAAGATGATCTGATAAACAAAAAAGCTGCAAAACAGCAGACCCATCAGAAAGATCAGCACGGGCATATAGGTAATCACAGCTTTGAGCGCGTCGATGGTGGAGTGGAGCTGATAATATACAGTGGAGTCTTCCTTCAACGTGCAGGACAGCACGGCGCCGCCGGCGCCGCTGAGCAGAGCCCGGGCGCTGTCAAGCACGGCGTCCCGGTCAGCGCCCTCCTCCAGCCAAAAGCGAAACACATTTGCGGCGGGGGGCAGCCTGAGATCATTGGCCATCACTTCTTCGCTGACGTAAACAAACGCATACTGCGTGTTGTCAAACCAGGAATTCACGTCCCGGGCGACGAA
>JAZQNZ010000195.1:0-5606 GCA_045627665.1 Oscillospiraceae bacterium | reverse complement strand
ACGAAATCGATCTCGCGGGCGACCTGAGCAAGCTGCCCCGACTTATTCTTTTCGGTAGCGTAAACAATGCCGATATCGACTTCGCAGCCGCGAATCCGCAGGTCATTGTAGACGATGTTCTCCATAATGTGCGTCATTTCCTGCTGTCGAAAACCGGTTCTGGCGTTCCGGAGACCGAGGTCATCGCAATAATACTTGTTCGGAAAATCAAAATAGTCTTTCCCCTTCACATCATAGCGGCGGCACTCTTCAAACAGGTAGGCGTCTGCCAGATATCCGAGATAGGACTTGACTGTATTCGGCGCGACGGTATTTTCCCCGGCAAGCTTCTGCTTCGAATTCAGCGCATTCGCAATATTGTTCGGATTTGTAAGGGAACCGACGGAGGAGCACAGCAGGTCGAGCGCGGCAGAGAGCACATCTTCCCGCTTGACTTTCTTGCGTTCCACGATGTCCTTCAGGTACACCTCGGAGAAGAGCGATTTCAGATAGTTCATTTTTGCGCTATCGTCCGACCTCGAAAGAATGAGCGGCATACCGCCGAAGAACGCATAGTTCTCAAAGGCTTCTTCCTTATCGCCGCCCACCGCGGAATAATACTCCGCAAAGCTCAGTGGATGAACCCGAATCTCGTCGCTGCGTCCGCGAAACTCCGTAAGGATATCGCTGGAGAGCATTTTGGAATTGCTGCCGGTCACATAGACGTCGAGGTTCGGCAAGGAGTTCAGGTCATTGAGCGCATCGTAGAAGGTGATGGCTTTCCCAGCAGGATTGTACGGGTTTGCGACCTCGTCGGACATCTGAATTTCATCGACAAACAGATAGTATTGTTCCGACTGCCTTTCCACACGCTCACGAACTGTCTGCGAGAGCTCCAAGGGATTGCGATACCGGATATCTTTCGCAAGATCCAGCTCAAAGGAAAGAATGTGATCCTTATCAACGCCCTGCTCCAGCAGGTAGCTCTGAAAAATGTTTCGCAGCAGGTAGGACTTTCCGCATCTGCGGATGCCGGTGATCACTTTGACCTGCCCGTCCCACATGAAGGAAACAATGTCTGCCAGATACTTATCGCGCTTGATATCCATAGAACGACCTCCTGTTGCGAACTTACCAAATATATTATGCAACTTCTCAATGAACATTATACTTCAAATACAGATGATGTCAATCATTCCGTTGATAAGTTGCCTAAACTAATGCCTACTGAACAAATGCCAGTTTTTGTTGCGGCAAGAGGCAGCGCAAAATCAGCCAAAACAGGCGCGAAAGGGTGCGCCGGATCTTGCGTGGATTCAGCAGCACAATCAACATGGCAAGCGCAAAACCTACGGTCTCTTCCAGCTTCGTTTTCACTTTTCCGAGACTACATTTGCGCTTGGCAAGACTGAACTGCCGCTCAACCTCAATACGCTCGTTCTGGTCAAGATAGATCTGCCGTCTGTCGCGCTGCTCATCCTTTTTTGGCCTGCCCAAAGCCGGGCCGCTGAACCGGATCCCATGCTCCTTGCAGTAGCTGAGGTTTTCACGGTTTCGGTAGATATTATCTGCCAGTACGCGCTCCGGAAAGTGACCTTCACGCGACCGATATTGTTCTGATCTTCTGGAGTATTGCCGTGCTGATTTGTCTGCCTCAGGCGGATTATCGGTGCAGATACTTACCGGCGACATCATCACGTATGTTGACGGTATCGCCGCCGTTTTTTACGGGATATACCTCATGCGAAAGTCCAAGCTGCCGGAGGTGATGGCGGTCTGGAACGAAATCTGGAGCAAAGACACCGAAGCGTAAGCCACCGGAGCGTGGGCATCTACTGCAAGGGCGTTGATATGATCGAGGGCCTTTCTCCTGAAGAATTGAAATCATATTCCTGCGTGCAGTTTTCATCCTTGTACCATCCGCCGAAGGCGTAGCGGTCCGCCGTGGGATCGCTGGGCTTTGTGACCGTGTTTCCGCCCTCAACGAACTGCTGTGCCATCGGCGTACCGTGCCCGTTCGTGTTGAAGCTGACGGCAAATAATGTGACGTTTACATCTCCGCTATCCGGACTGATAGTAATGGGAATATTCCAAAATTCGCTGGCATAGTCGGTCTTGTAGTCGCCGTTACACTGCGCGGAATCAGAAATTATTATGGCTCCGGCGGGGCTTTTTCGTTTCTGCTTGTTATGCATTGCAATTTTTCAAATTCCCAACAAAACGTATTCAATTTTGGACAAAAAGTCGGACACATCTCCGCACAAAATCCCAACCTTACGGCGATTTAGCCTTTTCCTCAATCCCGCGTTTTATGCTGATTGCGGAAATAGATAGTCCCGATGTATTGGACAATTCCTGAATTTCCAAATCACCAACAAACGGATGAGCACCACTATTATGCAGAGTCCTGCAATCTGAAACCTGAATCCATTGGTATTCCAACGTTTTCTGGCGTATGTGCATTTCTGAAAAAGGCTTGAAATTATTAACGGTTTCTGCTATCATAATGAAAAAAGCGAGTGCGGCAATCAGGAGGACGTCCGGTTGCCGCACTCTTGCATCACCCTGGGGCAACGAGGATACGCAGATGCTCATCGACATCCTGAATTCCTACGGCGTCAAGGCGACGTTCTTTGTCGTCGGGAGCTGGGCGGAGAAGTACCCGGAGTCGGTGAAGGCGCTTGCCGACGCGGGCAACGAGGTCATGACGCATTCCGACGACCACGCGCATTTTTCAAAGCTTTCCGCGCAGGAGATCCGTGCCAACATCACCGCCGGCTGCGACAAGATCGAAAAGATCACCGGTGTCCGACCGACGCTGTTCCGCTGCCCGTACGGCGAGTATGACGACCATGTGATTCAGACGCTGACCGATATGGGAATGAAAACGATCCAGTGGGACGTGGACAGTCTGGACTGGAAGGAACTATCCGCGCCGGAGATCACAAAGCGCGTCAAGGCCGGCGTGACCAGCGGCAGCATCGTGCTGTACCACAATGCCGCGAAGCACACGCCCGAAGCGCTGCCGGGGATCATCGAATATCTCCTGAGCGAGGGCTACACGATCGTGCCGGTCTCAGAGCTTCTGCTGGACGGAGACTATGAGATGGACCACACGGGCAGGATGTGCCGCCCGGGCACGGCATAAAGGATATCAAAAAAGCACTGTCCCCTGCACGCGCAGGGGACAGTGCTTTTTATGCGGTATCGAATTTCAAAAAATCAGTCGTCATACTGGCAGACGTACGCCAGCTTGCCGCTGTAAGTCCTTGCGGCAACGGAGACGGGATCGTTGCGCATATCATTGTAGCTCCATGTTCCGACGGCCTTGCGGTACCAGAGCAGGAGATAGTCCTCGCGCGTGCCGTCCTGATCCATGGCGGAGGGCTCGCCGGTGTCCCAAGCGGTATAGCTCAGCGCGTCTCCGGTGACGTAGTACCAGTGCTCGTTCTCCGCGCGGTAAGCACCCAGCCAGACGAAGGAAGCGCCGTTTGCCTGCGCCAGTGCGATGATTTCGCTGAGTTCTTCCTCGCTCCGCACCGTTGCCAGATGTCCGCCCTTGGCCTCGCAGCGCTCCTTTGCCTGTGTCCAGGTCACATCCTCGACGAAGATCTCATACTTCGGCTCGGCGGGCGCGGTCGGCTCATCCGTCGCCTCGGGCGGCTCCGTCGGCATCGCGGTGGGCTCCACGGGAACGGGAGACGCGGTGGGCACGGGCGGGTGGATGGGATCGGGCGTTTCCGCCGCAGTAGGATCGACGTCGGGGGCGGCGGACTCGATGGGGAATTCGGGGCGGTCGTCATACTGATTGCAACCGCGCAGCAGAAGCGCAGCCGCAGCGACGATCAGCACCAGCAGCACGACGGGCAGCACCCAGCGCCCCTTCTTTTTCGGCGTTGCGCGGAACTGCGCAGCGTCCATATTTTCATCCACCTCGTCGGAATCGCGGCGGGTGCGGTGATTTTTTTTCGGCTTGTCGGGAACGATGGGCTCAAAGTCCTTGTCCACCTTATAGCTGTGCGCGTTCTGCACCTCCTGCTCCGTCAGCGGGATCACGGGCGCAACAGCGGGAACGGCAGCGCCCTCAGGGAGCGACTGCAGTGCCAGCTTAAGCGCGGCGGGCTTTGCATAGCGTGCCTCTGCCTGAAAAGCGACGGCTTTTTCGATGATCTCGCCGAGCTCACGGCTTGCCGAGCGCGGATAGGGCAGGTCAGCGCCCTTCATGCGGTTTTGCAGAGCGTCGGCGCGCGCTTCCGGGGTGTGCCCCGCATCCGGCGCGAAAAACGGCATCACGCCGCCGTTCAGCGCGGTATAGAGGATCAGACCGATGGAGTAAACGTCCGAAGCCGGGGAGGACGCACCGTTCCAAAACTGTTCGGGGGAGAGGAACTCCAGCGCGTCGGGGCTCATATCGGAAACCTTGACGTTTCCGGCGGGGCCGAGGGCGATGCCGTCGTCGTTCTGGCTGAGATTGCCGGGCCAGATCGAACCGTGGCAGCCGTCCGCACCGACGGCGGCTTCCGCCGCGTCGCACAGGGCGATGCCGAGCCGGATGGCCTCGCGCGGGGTGAGGGCAAACAGCCCGCCGGCGAGGGTGTTGTCGGGGTCAAAATTTATCGTAGTCATAGCAGAAAATTCCTTCTTTTGCGCGTCAGATCAGATACAAATCATATTCTATCATACAGTATTATGTAAAGTCAACAGCGTGCGGCGAAACCTGAGCCGATCCGCACTTGTTTTTTTTACGAGGTTGTAATAAGATGATGAAAACGCTAACTTTATACAGCCGAATTGCAAAATAGTTGCAACATCGAAACCGTATTTTGGAGACAGCATGAAAGAAATTATCATCATCGGCGGCGGAGCGTCAGGGATGGCGGCGGCGCTGCGCGCCTCGGCAGACGTGCAAAACCGTGTAACGGTGCTGGAGCGTCAGGCGCGCGTCGGCAAAAAACTGCTCGCAACCGGCAACGGCCGCTGCAACCTGACGAACACGGCTGCCGCGCCCGCGCATTACCACGGCGCCCAACCGGACTTTACAGCGCCCGCGCTGCGCCGCTACCCGCCGGACGCGGTGCTGGGCTTTTTTTCGGAGCTCGGATTGCGCACCGTGACGGAATACGGCGGGAGAGTCTACCCCATGAGTGACCACGCCTCCGGCGTGCTGGACGTTCTTCGTCTCGGGCTGGAGCGCGCGGGCGTCACCCTCCGCTGCGGCGCACCGGCGGAGCGTCTCCGCCGCACCGGGGCGGGCTTTGTCGTGGAGTGCGGCGGGGAGACTCTGCGTGCGGACCGCGTGATCGTCGCCTGCGGCGGCTGCGCGGGCAGCAAGCTCGGCGGCGTGACGGACGGCTACGAGCTTCTCAAGTCCCTCGGCCACAGCCGCACGGCGCTCTATCCCGCCCTGACGCAGATCCGCACCGTGCCGGACTATCCCCGCGCGCTGAAGGGCAACCGTGCAACCGCGCACATCCGCCTGCCGAAAGGGGAGCGCTGCCTTGCGGAAACCGCGGGCGACGTCCTCTTCACCGAGACCGGCGTCTCCGGCACCGCCGTGTTCGAGCTGTCCCGGACTGGTGTTGTCAGCGGCGAAGGTCTGACCGTTTCGCTCGGCTTTTTCGACGATG
>JAZQNZ010000194.1:0-4441 GCA_045627665.1 Oscillospiraceae bacterium | reverse complement strand
ACCTGCTATGTGACCAGCGAAAAGCGGCTGCTGGGCTATGTGACCGTCAAGGATCTGCTGCTGGAGCCGGATGACGAAAAGAGCGTGGCGGAGATCATGGACTCCAACGTCATCTTCGTCCATACGTCAGACGATCAGGAGCAGGTTGCCCAGCTTCTGTCGAAGTACGATTTCCTTGCGCTGCCCGTTCTGGACGGGGAGGAGCGCATGGTCGGCATCGTGACCTTCGACGACGCCATGGACGTCATCGAGGAGGAGACCACGGAGGATATTGAAATCATGGGCGGTATGACGCCCTCGGACAAGACCTACCTCCGCTCCAACGTGTTTGACCTGTTCCGCCACCGTATCCCGTGGCTGCTGCTTCTGATGGTGTCGGCCACTTTTACCGGCATGATCATCACGGGCTTTGAAAGCGCTCTTGCCGCGCAGGCGGCGCTGACCGTGTTTATCCCCATGCTGATGGACACCGGCGGCAACTCCGGCTCCCAGTCCTCGGTCACGGTGATCCGCGCGATTTCCCTCGGCGAGCTGGAATTTTCGGATCTGCCCCGGGTGATCGGGAAGGAGATGCTGACCGCGGGGCTGTGCGGCGCTGTGCTGGCAGTGGTCTGCTTCGGAAAGATCATGCTGGTGGATCGGCTTGCGCTCGGGAATGCGGACGTTACTGTCCTTGTGGCGGCGGTGGTCTGCATCACCATGGTGCTGACGGTTATCATGGCAAAGTTTATCGGCTGCTCGCTGCCCATGCTGGCAAAGAAGCTGGGATTTGACCCGGCGGTGATGGCGAGTCCTTTCATCACCACCATCGTGGACGCCGTGTCCCTGCTGGTGTATTTCACCATGGCCAGAGCCCTGCTGCTTTGATACTATTTTCCAAAAAATCTTCGATTATACAGCGCACAGCGACGCATTGAAGCGGGCTGTGCGCTGCTTTTTTGAAGGAAGCATACTTTCGCTTTTCGGCGGGATCTGCTATAATGGCTGAAATACCGTTACAAAGGGGAGATAGAAATGCCCGGCGGAATGCGTTCTCTCGGCCCGCGCGGCTTTTTGACGGATGAGGAAAAAAATAATATGCCGAAGGTGACAAAGGCGCTGCTGAAGCGCATTTTGTCCTATCTGAAGCCATATACGGGGCAGTTCGTCGGCGTTTTTGTGACGATCCTGCTCTCTGCCGTGGTCGGACTGTTCCCGTCGCTCATCACCGGCCGGATCGTGGACGAGGCGCTGGTGGGGAGAGACCTGACGCTGCTCATCAAGCTGCTCATCGCCGCGTTCTGCACGCTGACGGTCAGCCAGCTCATCGGTATTGCGGAAAACTACATCAACGCATGGATCTCTCAGCGCATCATCTGCGATATGCGCAGTCAGATGTACCGGCATCTTCTTCATATGCCGCACGCCTTTTTCACATCGGAAAAGCAGGGCGACATCATCACCCGCATGGACACCGACATCTCCGGCGTCAGCTCGGTCATTTCCGGCACGCTTTCGTCCATCGTCTCCAATATTGCCACCGTTGTCACAACGCTGGCGGCGCTTTTCACCATGAGCTGGAAGCTGGCGGTCGTCGGCATCGTGGTGATCCCGCTGCTGATCCTGCCGACAAAGTCCGTCGGCAAAACGCGCTTCCGGCTGCTTTCCGAGGGACAGGCCAAGCGCGACGAAATGAACCAGATCGTCAATGAAACGCTGTCCGTCAGCGGCTCCATGCTGGTAAAGATCTTCACGCGCGAGGAACAGGAGATCCAAAGCTTTTCCCGCGTCAACGACGAGGTTGCCCGGACGGCGATGAAGGAGCAGCGCAGCGGAAGCTGGTTCCGCGTGGTCATGGGGATGTTCACGCAGATCGGCCCTCTGCTTATCTACTTCGCCGGCGGACTTCTCATCATCCGCCAGTGGGACAGCGCGCTGACCGTCGGTACGATCACGGCAACGGTTGCGCTCATCAACCGGCTGTACCGCCCCGTGGAATCGCTGCTCAACATCGGCGTGGACTTTACGCGCTCCCTTGCCCTGTTCTCCCGCATTTTCGATTACTTTGACCGTGAAAACACCATCGTCTCGCCCGAAAACGGCAAGACGCCCGAGGTTCGAAACCGCGACATCGTGTATGAGCACGTGGCGTTCAGCTACACACCGGAAAAGAAGATCCTCACCGATGTGAGCTTCACCGTGCCCGGGGGAAAGATGTATGCGATCGTCGGTCCGTCCGGCTCCGGCAAGTCCACGGTCGTCAACTTTATCCCCCGGCTCTATGACGTGGACGCGGGCTGCGTGACGATCAACGGCGTGGACGTGCGGGAATTTGACCTGAAATACCTCCGCGGGCACATCGGCATCGTCACGCAGGATACCTATCTTTTCAACGGCACGATCCTCGACAACCTGAAATACGCAAAGAGCGACGCCACGATGGAGGAGATCGAAAACGCCTGCAGAATCGCCAGCATCCACGACTTCATCGTGTCGCTCCCGAACGGCTACGATACCGAAGTCGGCAACCGCGGCTTAAAACTCTCCGGCGGGGAGAAGCAGCGCATCTCCATTGCCCGCGTCATATTGAAAAACCCCGAGATCCTCATTCTGGACGAGGCGACGAGCGCGCTGGACAGCATCTCCGAAAAGGCCATTCAGGACGCGCTGGAGGTGATGATGTCGGGCCGTACGAGCCTTGTCATCGCGCACCGCCTCTCCACCATTCTGAAGGCGGACAAGATCCTTGTCGTGCGCGACGGCGTCATTGCCGAGCAGGGCACGCATGAGGAGCTGCTGGAGAAAAACGGCACCTACCGCGAGCTGTATGAGACACAGTTCCGCACGGCGATCGACGCCGAAGCCGGGCAGGCGGAGGCTGCGCTGAATATCGAAACGCTCTCTACCCAGTACAGCGTGCGCCGCATCACGGAGGCGGACATTTCCGACGTCTATCACCTCTGCAGCGCCAACCGCCGCTACTATCGCAGCATCCGGGAGCGCCCCTCCGGACAGCGGCTCACCGAGGTGATCACGGAGCTTCCGGAGGGCACGGGCGTTTCCCGGAAATATTTTGTCGGCTTTTATGACGGCGACGGGCTGCTTGCCGTGCTGGATCTGATTACCGGGTATCCCGGCAGGGGAGACGCGTTTATCGGCTGGTTTGAGATCGACGCTGCCCGCCGCCGGGAGGGCATCGGCTCCCAGATCCTTGCGGATGTCCGCGCGGCGCTGACGGCGCAGGGCTTTGCCCGTCTGACACTGAAATGTCCCGCCGCGAGCGGGGAAGCGCTGGCATTCTGGAAAAGTCAGGGCTTTTCGGCTGCGGGCGATGACGGCGATGCGGAGACCGTCGTGATGTCACGCGAAATATGAGCGCATCGCGGTGAAATATGAAGCGCTGCTGCGGCTGAAGCGCGCATTGCGCGTCTGCGAATATGTCCGTGGCGGCGCCCGAAGCCGTATGCGCGCGGGCAAATTTTCAACGGAACTATTGTGCGATGCCGCGGACGCATGGTATGATGGAGACAGCGCCGCCCGGACGGGGGCGCGGCGGAAAATGCGCACGGCGCTGCCGTATCCTGCAGAAAGAGGAGTTGCGTCAGGTGAATATTCAACAGCTCAGATACTTTGTCAGCATCTGTGAATGCAAAAGTATGTCCAAGGCTGCACAAAAACTGTTTATATCTCAGCAGGGACTGAGCCGTTCCATACAGCATTTGGAGGAAGAACTCTCCTGCACCCTTCTGGAACGTCACTCCAAGGGCGTTTATCCCACTGAGGACGGGCTTTTTCTTCTGGAACGCGCCAGAGCCATCCTGCCGGAGGCCGATCTTTGCGACGCATATTTCTCCAAGACCCGATCGGACCTGACCGGAATTTCGATCGCCAGCGCTTACGGAATCTTACCGGAGCTTGCCGCCGGCGTGCTCAGACAGTTCGGCGCGGATCACCCGTATGTTCGCCTGAACATTGCCGAATATACGGACAAGGACTGCGACGATGCGGTCTTTTCGGGATGCGCGGAGCTTGGCTTTACCATTGAACCCGTGGACGATACGCGCTTTGAAGTCGTCCGGCTTTATGAAAGAAAGCTCTGCATTCTGGTAAACCGGAACGGGACTCTGGGCGATGCGGAAACGATCCGGTCCGCTGATCTTGCGGGGCTTCCCATCGTCACCATGAACGACAAATTCAAGTGTCCCGAGGTCTTTGCAAAGCGCTGTCTGGAACTGGGCGTGAAATCCTATGTCCGCGCGAAGGTGGGCGAGATCATGGCAGTGCATCGCATGGTAATCTCCGACCCCACGCTGGCGGGGCTGACGGTGGATACCGTAGTGAAAGACATTCCGCACGCGGATGTGGTCGGCATTCCCTTTGCCGACGACGGATTTTCCTATCATGTCTGTCTGATCTGGAAAAAAGGAGCGGCGCTTTCCCCGGCGGCAAAGAGCTTTGCGGA
>JAZQNZ010000193.1:0-2704 GCA_045627665.1 Oscillospiraceae bacterium | reverse complement strand
GGGCGGTGTTTGCTGCTGAATAGTCCATAGTGTGTTCTCCTTACAATATATATTTAATTATTCCGAAGTTCTTTTGGAACGGAGATAGTCGATCACAAGCATATATTTTCGGGTGCATCGGACGGCGTCGGAGCTGATCTCAAAGCAGCGCGTACCGAAGCTCAGGTCCGCCGTCTGCGGGCCGTGCAGGGAAAAGCCGCCGAGCTCAGAGAGCGGAAACACCTGACCGCAGACTTCCAGACGGTCAGTGTACAGCGTCATCGTGCCGGTACCGAGGATCTTTTCGGAATGGTCGATGAAGATCTCCTTGAGCAGCATCCCGTCATCGGAGAAAACGGGCGCGTCGCCCGCCGCATCCGCAAGCGCGCAAAGCTCCGCCGTCTGGGCGCGGTCCCAGTCGGTGATGTTGTCAAAGGGGGCGTCCCCGCCCTCAATGAAGCCGTATTGGTTATATCGCACGGAAAAGCCGCAGCCGCAGCGCAGCGTGTCGTCCTCGCTGCGGAGCGTGCCGATGGCGCCGCACTTCGGGCAGCGGCACAGCACGGTCTCCAGCCCCTCGGCGAGGCGCTTTCCGGCATAGGGAACCATCTCCTCGCGCTGGACGGCGTAGGCGTCCACGAAAAGGTCGCGCACGATGGCGTCGTTCACCTCGTCGCCGGTCATGGCTTTGAGCTGCGCGGGCGTATAGACGTTCACGACGCGGCCGGTCATTTTCCCGCGGCGCAGATTGTTGCCGCTCCAGCGGGGCGAGGTGAAATAGCCGCCGTCGATGCGGTAGGTAACGAGCGTGGCGCCGCTGCTGCGTGCCAGCTTGCCCGTTGCGGGCAGGATCGTACCGGTGAGACCGTTGAAGGAGCGGTTGCCGTCGGCAAACATGGCAACGCTGACGCCCTTGCGCAGGCGGCGCAGCATCGTCATCGCGGTGTCCGCCGCGGTCGTGCCCTTCTGACGGGCGATGGGGCTGAGGAAGAAAACGAGCAGCTTTGCGGCAAAGCCCCAGCGGAAAATGTGCTCGCTTGCAACAAAGGACATATATTCCGGAAACGCGCAGGCAAGGATCAGCGGATCCCAGTCCAGATTGTGGTTGGCAAGGATCAGACAGGGACCCTCCACCGTGCAGATCTCGGGGGCGTAGTTGAATTTCCTTCGGATCCAGGGTGCAAGGAGCGGGCGGAAAATTTTCCAGAATCTGCGGTATCTTCCGATGTGTTCCATCTTGCACCTCCCGGATGGTGACGACGATTTCCGGCGGCATCGCCGCGGAAAACATCCTGAAAATAATAAACCATTTTACTATATTCATTCCGCCCGCGCAATACTAAATTTCGACCATTTTTGCATGGCGGATATGTGCCTGTGTACAAAGTCTGCCGTACTGCGGGATGGTGCGGGCGAAAAAACCGCATACTATACCATACCGCGCCGCCGGCTGCAAGGGAAATCTTTGCGAAAACGGCCTGTGCTTTCCGCGCATCCGGCAAGTTGACATCCGCACGGCGGGATGGTATATTTTTCCCGGTGAGCGGGAAGCGGCGCCTTCCCGATTCTTATATATGAGTGTTTGTCTGAGGGAATGAGAAATGATTTTTGCCATTGTACTATTTGCAGCAACGTACGTTCTGATGCTGATATTCCAGAAATACCGCCCGTACATCGCCTTGGCGTCCGCCGCGGTGTTTCTTGTTTCCGGTATGCTTCCGTGGAGTCTTGCGCTGGGGTATATCGACTTCAACGTTCTTCTGATGATCGCCGGCACGATGGGCACCGTCGCGCTCGTCATCGAAAGCAAACTGCCCTTCCTGCTCAGCGACCTGATCGTGGAGCGCGTGCCGAACGTCAAATGGGCGATTGTGATCCTTTCGCTGTTCGCCGGCGTCGTCTCCGCGTTTATTGACAATGTTGCCACTGTCCTGATGATCGCCCCCATCGCGCTTGCGATGGCGAAGCGGCTGAATATCAGCCCCGTGCAAATGATTATTTCCATCGCCGTCAGCTCCAACCTTCAGGGCGCGGCGACGCTGGTCGGCGACACGACGAGCATCCTGCTCGGCGGCTATGCCGGCATGGGCTTCAACGATTTCTTCTGGTTTCAGGGCAGACCGAGCATCTTTTTTGCCGTGGAGCTCGGCGCGCTTTTGTCCTGCGTGATCCTGCTGATCCTGTTCCGAAAGGAGACCTCAAAGGTCGAGGCGGGACAGCGCACCGTCGTGGAGGACTACGTCCCCGGCATCCTCCTGCTTGCAACGGTCGTCCTGCTGATCGTGGCGTCCCTCTTCCCTGAGCGCCCCGCGCTGACAAACGGCTTCATCTGCGTCGGCGTCATGCTGGTGGGTATGCTTTACCGCGCCGTACGCACCCGCTCGCTCCTCAGCGTCGTAAAGCCGCTGAAGGAGATCGACTATGAGACCATCCTGCTGCTGTTCGGACTGTTCCTCGTCATCGGCGGCATTACGGAGATGGGCGTGGTGGACGCCATCGCGCTGCTCTTTACCCGGCTGGGCGGCGGCAACGTGTTCCTGATCTACACCATCATCGTCTGGGCGAGCGTGCTGATCAGCGCCTTTATCGACAATATCCCCTATGTCACCACCATGCTGCCCGTGACGCAGGGCATCGCCGCGGCGATGGGCATCGACCCCATCGTGCTGTATTTCGGCCTGCTCTCCGGCGCAACGCTGGGCGGCAACCTGACGCCGATCGGCGC
>JAZQNZ010000192.1:0-5095 GCA_045627665.1 Oscillospiraceae bacterium | reverse complement strand
CAGGGCGTGCGTTCACCCGCGGCTGCGTCGGATATGTCCACGCCGTCGGCCACACGCTCGGCGGTCTTTACGGCGTTGCCCACGGTCTTGCCATGAGCATCATCCTGCCCCACGTCATGCGTCAGTTCGGCCCCGCCGTCTATGACAAGTTGGCTGACCTCGCGGACGTCTGCGAACTGGGCGGCGCTACCAACAAAGAGAAAGCCGAAAACTTCATCGCGTGGATGGAGCAGATCAAGCGCGACATGGACATTCCAGTGGGCGCCGATATGATTCAGGACAAGGACGTCGATCAGATCATCGCCTGGGCGATGAAGGAAGCCAATCCGCTCTATCCCGTGCCCGTCGTATGGGGAAAGGAAGATTTCCTGAAGCTCATCGCTGCGCTCCGCGCCTGACCTCCCTTGCAAACGCATACCGAGCCCCGTCCCCGCATCCTGCGGGAGCGGGGCTTCAATGTCAAAGAAGTACTCGAACCGCACACCGTAGTGTGCGGTTCGTTTTTTTGCAATATGTATCTGCGCGTCAGGGCCGTTTGATCTTCAGCGCGGGCGTGCGCTCAAAGTCCTCCGTTCTGATGGCGATTTCCGACGGCATCAGGCTCTCCGGCGTTCCTGCAATCGCCTCTGTGATCTTTCCGATCACATACGCCTCAAGCGCATCCGCCGTTTTCTCCAGCGTGTCCGCCACCGTGCGGCGCAGCGTCACCTCCAGCCGGAGGATCGGTCTGTTCTCTGCCGACACCGTCCTGAACAGCAGCGCATCCTGAATGATGTCAAGTTCGTTGACCCGGCTCTCCAGCTCATCGGGCGAGATCTTTTCGCCGGATGGAAACACGATCAGGGATTTGATGCGCCCCGTGATATACAAAAATCCGTCCGCGTCAAAATGGGCAAGGTCTCCGGTTTTGAACCACCCGTCCTCAAAGGCTTCCTCGTTCGCCTTTTCGTCCGCGTAATAGCACGTAAACAGGTTTCTGCCGCGCAGCCAGAGCTCGCCGTCCACGATTTTCGCTTCCTGCTCCGGATACAGCGGCCCGACGGAGTTCGGCTTGCGCAGCGGGATCGGATTGCCGCAGGTCAGGTTGGCGGTCTCGGTCATTCCGTAACCGGGAAAAAGAGAAATGCCGTAAGCATCAAAGCTTCT
Organism: Oscillospiraceae bacterium; assembly: GCA_045627665.1. Classification (GTDB taxonomy): domain Bacteria; phylum Bacillota; class Clostridia; order Oscillospirales; family Oscillospiraceae; genus SVKR01. Next base: position 3,949 of record JAZQNZ010000192.1, on the reverse strand, counting down.
GACCAGATAGGACGGCACGTTGGCCGCGCCGCTGATGATGGTGTTCAGCCGTCCGCCGACCGCCGATACGCCATACTCCTGAATGTATGTCAAAAGCACGTCCGCAAGGCGCGGCACGGCAACGATCTCCTGCGGCTTCAGGCGGCTCAGGTCGCGGAACATATTCCGCTTATTCGTATTGAAATAAACCGTGCTGCCGCGCAGCATATTGAAAAGGAAGCTGCGGATATAGCCGAAAACGTGCGTCAGCGGCAGAACGATATAGGCATCCACATGCTCCGTCGAAAACAGGGTGTATGCGGCGTTTCCCGCGCCGGAAAGCAGCGCCTTGTGGGACAGCACCGCGCCCTTGCTTGCGCCCGTGGTTCCGCCCGTAAAGAAAATGCAGGCCGCCGTTTCGCCCGTCAGCGTTTCGTCGAAAATGTCCTCGTCCGCCCCGCTGCGGTACTGTTCCGGCTCTCCCGGGCAGAGAATGCGCACGCCGGGAAGCGCAGCGGCTTCCGCCGTGGGGGCGTTTGCGCAGACAAGCGCGGTCAGATCATATTTTATCGCTGCGCCCGCCAGCGCCGCTTCGCCGAGCGAGGGCGGGATATGGACGGCGCAGCAGCCGTATGCCATGATCGCAAAAGAGCATACGACAAAAAAATAGCCGTTTTCACTGTAAAGTCCAACGTTTCCGCGGCGCGGAAGACCGCTGCGCGCAAAATAGCCGCACATTCCGCAGATGTCGCGGAAAAAGTCCGCATAGCTGACCGCCGTGCCGTCGACTCTCCCGACGGCGGGCGCATCCCCGAACGCGCTCATGCTCCGCAGAAACTCCGGGATCGTATCGTAAAACGGCAGCTTTTCCGGGATCGTCAGCCCCTCCAGCTTTCGAAAGGTTTCCTCTGTTCCGCGATAGATCATCGCGCCGTCACCGCTCCCTTTCCCTCTGCCGCTCTCACAACGTCTCCGACGGTCTTGAGTCCCGGGAGTGCCTCATCCGGAATGAAAATGCCGTGGTTGTCCTCCAGCGTCATCAGCAGCCGGACGACATCCAGAGAGTCGATGCCGAGTTCCTGCACCAGCAGCGTTTGCTCCGTGATGCGCTCCTCTTCCACGCCGAGCTGCGCGGCAAGGATATGACGAACCAATTCAAACATTTCGGTTTTTCCTCTCTTCACAGGTTTTTGACGTAGGCCCGTCTGCGCTTGTGCTGAATATGCTCAAACTGTTTCCAGGTATTCAGGATCGCGTGATTGTCCTCCAGACAGAGGTTGGTCTCCGCATAGCGAAGATTTTCCTTCTGCAGAATGTCCGCAAGATCGCGGACGACCAGCGCGCCGATCCCGCGGCTTTTATAGTCCCCTGCCACGCCGACAAGGCCGAGGTCGATGTTCGTCGGCCGGCGGAGCGCCTTCAGCAGTCTGCACACTGTCAGCGGCTTCAGATGGCCGCCCGAATGCCGGAGCGCTTCCCCAAGAGACGGAAAGGCGATTGAAAAATAAACCAGCCGACCTTCTTCGTTCGCAACCAGCCGCAGAAAGCGGCTGTCGATCATCAGCTTGAAATCCTTCAGAAGCTTTTTCTTCATCTCCGCATTCAGTGCGATCTCCCCGTAAAGCTCGAAGTATGCGTCGTCGATCAGGTCAACGAAATCGTCGTAATATGTATTGAGGGCTTTGCGCATATTCCGAATGTCGACATAGTGAAGCCGGTTTCGGCGCAGGATATACTCCGCGGTGCGCTCCAGCTCGGCCGTGTCCTCCGTGCGGGGGAAAATGCGGTATTCCAGCCAGTCCGTCTCCTTGCGGTAGCCGCACTCTTCGATCAGCTTCCGGTAATACGGCGCATTGTACTGCTCCTCAAAGGTCGCCGCATATTCAAACCCCTCGATCAGCAGTCCTTCACGCTCCAAATCCGAGCAGCCGAGCGGCCCGCAGACGGTATCCATTCCGAGGCTCCGCGCCCAGTTTTCAAGCGCATCAAAAAGCGCGGCGGCAGCGGCGCTGTCATCCGTGCAGTCGAAGCGCGTAAAGCGCACGCGGTTTTCGCCGCTTTTGGCATTGCTGTCCTTCTGCCAGATGCCTTGAATGCGGCCGACAGGCTCGCCGTCCCGATATGCGATAAAAAACTCGGAAGGGCAGGCCGCGTCCGGCGCAAAGCCGCGGCGTATCAGCTTTTTCTCATCCGCATACAGCGGCGGTGTAAAGCACGGGTTGTCCCCATACAGCTTCAGCGGAAGATTCAGGAAGTCACGCCGCTGCTTTCCGGTTCTGACACGAAATATCTCAAGCACGATGATCTTCCTCCGGTTTCTGCGTTTTTCGGTGAAAAAGAAGATGCGTCTGCAAAAAATCCAATTTTTTAAGTAGTATACTCCCTTTCCGACCGTTTGTACAGTTTTTCTCTGCAATGCAGAGGAAAGCGAAGGTCTTTCTTGCCTCCCACGGCGTTTTGTGATATTTTGAGAGAAAAGTATTCAAGGGTGGGGCAGTATGAACACTTCCGAACTGAAATACTACAAAATCATAGGGCGCCTCCACACGCGCATTGCATCCGCGCAAAGCTTTGACGATGCGCTGCGCGGCGGGCTGAAGCTCATATTGGAGCAGTCGCTTGCGGACTATGCCGTGATCTGGTATGCCGACCACGAAACGCCGCAGCGGCTTCATCCCTATTACTGGATCTGCCCTCTTGACCTCACCTCGCGCTGCTGCGGGGTCGGCGAAGGGATCGTCGGCAGAGTGTATGCAGACGGCGAGGCGGAGATTGCGTACGATTTCGATGCTTCCGCGGAAAAGGCCGCTGCGGAGGACTTCGCCGGGATCGACATTGCCTCGCTGATCTGCGTTCCCTTTTCCGCAAACGGCACCGACCTCGGCTGCATTGAGTTTATCAGGAGCACGGCAAGCGGCCGTTTCACCGAGGAGGAAGCGGACGCCTGCAGACTGCTTGCCATCATGGTACAGCTTGAGCTGGAGGAAAGCGCGCCGCTGCCGGACGCTTCCCGCGAGCGCAGCGTGCTTCTGTCCGTCAGGGATCTGAAAAAATCCTTCAAAAACGGCGAGGAATGGCAGCAGGTACTGAAAGGCGTCAACTTTGACGTGTTTCAGGGTGAAATTCTGTGCTTCCTTGGGGAGTCCGGCTGCGGCAAATCCACCATGCTGAACATCATCGGCGGTCTGCTCGACGCGGACAGCGGAACGCTCACCTTTTCCGGTCAGGAGCTTGTCGGGCTTTCACAGGCAGAGCTGACCCGCTATCGGAGGGATCATATCGGCTTCATTTTTCAGTCCTACAACCTGATGCCGAATCTCAACGCGAAGCAAAACCTCGACCTGATCGGCGAGCTGGTAGACGACCCGCTGGACGCGCTTGAAGCGCTGACGCTGGTCGGAATGCGCGAGAAGGCTTCCAGCTACCCCTCGCAGCTCTCCGGCGGTCAGCAGCAGCGCGTTTCCGTCGCTCGGGCACTCGTCAAGAAGCCGCATCTCATTCTGGCCGATGAACCGACCGCCGCACTGGACTGGGAAACAAGCATCGGCGTCCTTTCGGTGCTGGAACAGGTCACGAAATCCGGTGCAACGCTGATTATGGTCACGCATAACGAGGAAATCACCAAAATGGCAGACCGCGTGATCCGATTCCGAAACGGCCGCACCTATGAAGTTACAATCAACCGCCGCCCGATGGCCGCGAAGGACTTACGGTGGTAAACCGCATACGGGTACGGTATGTCAACTACCCACCTGCCAAGGCAAGCGGGCTTGTAACTCCCTAGTAGTACAAGCGTCTTGCGACTCCTACCTTTGGCTTACCTGATTACTCAGGTAGTGAGGTTACATTGCGGGACGGTTGACGTCGCCCCTGACATCTCAGATATGCTGAGGTGCCACTGTATCCGGTACTTGGCTATTTTTCGCAAGATAGTTGATTCCCATGCGACACAGGTTCATTGCTCCGATAC
>JAZQNZ010000191.1:0-6216 GCA_045627665.1 Oscillospiraceae bacterium | reverse complement strand
CTTCATCAAGCCCGCTGCCGTGCGCGAATACGCCGAGGATCTGATCGGTCAGTACGATGTCCGTTCCGGACAGGGACCCATCACGACCGCGCGCAGTATGTCCGGCGGCAACCAGCAGAAGGCGATCATCGCCCGTGAGATTGACCGCGACAAGCCTCTCATCGTCGCGGTACAGCCCACCCGCGGTCTGGACGTCGGTGCGATCGAGTTTATCCACTCCCGTCTCGTTGCCGAGCGCGACGCAGGCAAGGCGATCCTGCTGGTCTCCCTCGAGCTGGAGGAGGTCATGAGCCTGTCCGACCGCATCCTCGTCATGTACGAGGGCGAGACCGTCGGCGAGCTCGACCCGAAAAAGACCAACGTGCAGGAGCTCGGTCTGTATATGGCCGGCGCAAAGCGCGACCGTAAGGAGGCGAGTGAGGCATGAGAAACAATCACACCCCGTTTTTCCGCAAGGACGGCACCGTCAAGCTGCTTTCCTCGCTTCTGAGCATTGCCATCGGCCTTGTCGTCGGTGCCATCATCGTGCTGCTGGTCGGTCTCGGCAACAAAACCATCGGCGTTTCCGGCGCATGGGAAGGTCTGCGCCTCATCTTCGCCGGCATCCTCTCCACGGGGCGCAGCGCCGCGGGCGCGCTGACCTGGGGCTTCAACCCCGCGAGCGTCGGCAATATGCTGTTCCGCGCCGTTCCCGTGATTATGACCGGTCTGTCCGTCGCAGTCGCCTTCAAGACGGGACTTTTCAACATCGGCGCACCCGGTCAGTACCTGATGAGCACCATGGTCACCCTGATCATCGCGCTGAGCATCCCCACCACCGCCGTCCCGGCGGGCATTGTCTGGATCCTCGCGTTCCTCGGCGGCATGATCGCCGGCGCGGTCTGGGGCGCGATCCCCGGCATTGTCAAGGCGTTCCTCAATATCAACGAAGTCCTCGCCTGCATTATGACCAACTGGATCGCCGCAAACCTCGTCACCTGGGTGTTTGACGGCAGCGTCTACCGCAACGTCGTGGAAAACACCAAGAGCGGCTACATTTACAAGACCACCTTCAACGGCGTTGCAACGCCGAAATTCGGTCTTGACAAGCTCTTCCCCGGCTCGCAGGTCAACGGCGGCATACTCATCGCAGTCATCTTTGCCATCGCAATGTATATCCTCATGAACAAAACCACGCTCGGCTATGAACTGAAGGCCTGCGGTGCAAACCGCCACGGCGCGCGCTATGCAGGCATTGCGGACAAGCGCAACATCGTCCTCAGCATGGCGATCGCCGGTGCATTGGCAGGCGCCGGCGCCTCCCTGTACTATCTCTCCGGCAACACCGAGTTTTTCTGGACGACTTACCAGTCTCTCCCCGGCGAAGGCTTCAACGGCATCCCCGTTGCCCTCCTCGCCCTGAACAACCCCATCGGCGTCATTTTCTCCGGCATCTTCATGGCAATGCTGGATATCGTGGGTCTGCAGCTCACCAACCTCACCGCATACAACGAGTTCATCACCGACGTCATTATCGCCGTCATTGTTTACCTGAGCGCATTCTCTCTTGTGATCCGCACGCTCCTGACCGGCCGCAAAAAGCACCGTGCCGACGCGCCGAACGCAAACGCGGAGCCCGCCCCGGCTGCCGCATCACCAGCACCGCCGGAGCCCGCGCCGGAGAAATCCGCTCCCGCGGCGGAGCCGGCTGCCGTCACGGAGGAAGAAGCGACCGCCGAGGAAGGAGGCGACCAGGCATGACATTTCTGATTCAGCAAACGCTGCTTTACGCAGTTCCTCTGATGATCGTCGCACTCGCCGGCGTATTTGCCGAGCGCAGCGGTATCATCAACCTCGCACTGGAAGGTATCATGATTTTCGGCGCATTCGTCGGCGTCCTGTTCATCCGCCTGCTGCAGAGCAGCGAGGCCATCGTCGCGCTGCGCGAAGCCAAAAACTGGATGGCGCTGCAGGGCATCGAACTGCTCACCATGCTGGTCTCCGCCGCTTTCGGCGCACTGTTCTCCCTGCTGCTGAGCTTTGCCTCCATCAACCTCAAGGCCGACCAGACCATCGGCGGCACCGCGCTGAACCTCCTGAGTCCCGCACTGGTGCTGTTCTTCATCCGCATCATCGCCAACCAGAACACCCTGCAGATGCTCACCGGCGACAGTGCGGACTGGTTCATGATCAAAAAGACGACCCTCGGCTTTGAAAAAACCGCAGACCTCGGTTTTCTCGGCAACACCTTCCTCCACAAGGTCTACCTTGCGACCTACGTCTGCATCATCATTTTCATCATTCTGTCCGTCATCCTCTACAAAACGCGCTTCGGTCTGCGTCTGCGCTCCTGCGGTGAAAATCCCCAGGCGGCGGATTCGCTCGGCATCAACGTCAAGCGTATGCGCTACACCGGCACCACCATCTCCGGTGCGCTGGCGGGCATGGGCGGCTTTGTTTACGCCCTCACCACGGCAAACTGCGCCTCCACGGGCGACGTTGCCGGCTTCGGCTTCCTCGCGCTGGCCGTTATGATCTTCGGCAACTGGAAGCCCCTCAACATTGCCGGTGCCTCCCTGCTGTTCGGCCTGTTCAAGTGCATCGCCGCCGGCTATTCCAGCATCGACATCAACGGCGACGGCATCTTCATGCTGAAGGAGATCAGCACCACTCTCCCCTTCTTCAGTTCCCACTTCTACCGTCTGCTCCCCTACCTCATTACGCTGATTGTTCTGGCGTTCACCTCCAAAAGCTCCCGTGCGCCGAAGGCAGAGGGCATTCCCTACGACAAGGGCAGCCGCTGACCGTCTCCTCCATGCCAAAGCAGCTCCGCCCCGGGCCGTCTCATCGGCCCGGGGCGTTCATTTTATGCTGTTATAACCCGAATGCATTACTGTGTCGCCGCTTTTTCCTGCGCCGATTGCCGCCTTTTTCGGGCAATAACCCAAAGTTTACATTCGCATGAAAAATATATTTTTTATATTTTCGCATTTTCAAAATTGGCAACATTTTGTGTAAGTAATATTTAACTATCGCCCGTTCCGGCCTTTACAGTGTGCAGATTCACGGATATAATATTTTTCGGATCGCCGGTATATACAGATAGTAATCTGCATTTCCGTGCGCCATGCCGGAAAACAGACAGACGGGCAGCGCGCGTTTCCGAAAAAACAAATTCGGGAAAATCACCTGTTTTCCCCGAATCGGACGCCTTTTTTCCCAACAGTGGCATCCCCCTCCGGGGGTTATGCTAAAAAAGCATCTCATTCATACCAAAATGTATTGGTATTCGATTGTTACTTTCTTGACTTAATTCATGTTTCTGATATGATATAGTCATCGGTATAATATACATCAATGTCATGTAATTTTTTATGCAGTCCGGAAAGGGCTGTAAAGACTGGAGGAACACCGATTGAATAACTGGGACGAACTGATCACAATTGAGCAGATGGAAGAAGCGACCCGTACTCTGCTCGAAAACGGCGAAAAGGTTGGCGCCGACTCCTGGCAGCAGCGCGTTAAGAACCAGACGCCGCACTGCGGCTTCGGCGAATCAGGCACCTGCTGCCGTATCTGCTCCATGGGTCCCTGCCGCATCACCCCGAAAGCACCCCGCGGCATCTGCGGCTGCGATGTCAACGGCATCGTCGCCCGCAACTACCTGCGCTTCTCCGCAGGCGGCACCGCAACGCACTCCGACCACGGCCGTGAGATTTGCCATACTCTGTACGAATCCAGAGAAGGCGGCAACTATCAGGTCAAAGATCCTGAGAAGCTGAAGAGAATTGCCAAAGAATGGGGCGTTGAGACCGAAGGCAAGGACATTTACGATCTGGCACACGAGATGGCCGAGCTGGCTCTGCTCGAGTACGGCAAGCCCTTCGGCACGCAGAGATTCCTCAAGCGCGCTCCCGAGCACACGCAGGAGCTGTGGGCAAAGGCAGACATCGAGCCTCGCGCAATCGACCGCGAAGTATCCCAGTCTCTGCACATGACCCACATGGGCTGCTCCTCCAAGGCAGAAGCCCTCATCCATCACTCCCTGCGTTCCGCTCTGTCCGACGGCTGGGGCGGCTCCATGATGGGCACCGAGTTCTCCGACGTTCTGTTCGGCACTCCCAAGCCCCTCGACACCGAGGCCAACATCGGTGTTATGGATAAGGACATGGTCAACATCATTGTCCACGGCCACGATCCTTCCCTTTCCGAAATGATCGTCTTCTACGCCAACGATCCCGAGATGATCGCTCTGGCAAAGGAGCAGGGCGCCAAGGGCATCAACATTGCCGGCGTCTGCTGCACCGCAAACGAAGTTACGATGCGTCACGGCATCCCCATGGCAGGTAACTTCCTGTCTCAGGAGAATGTCGTTCTGACCGGTGCCTGCGAAGCCATCGTTGTCGACGTGCAGTGCATTTTCCCCGCACTCGGCCCCCTGAGCAAGTGCTTCCACACCAAGTTCATCACCACCTCTCCCATTGCACAGATCCCCGATTCCGAGTTCATCCGCTTCAACTCCGAGACCGCCGGCGAGAACGCAAAGGAAATCGTCAAGATGGCGATCATGAACTTCAAGAATCGCAAGCCCGAGCTGGTCAACATTCCGCAGCTCAAGACCAAGGCCCGCGTCGGCTACTCCGTCGAGGCCATCAAGAAGGAGCTGGACGGCGTCTGCAACTCTCATCTGGATGAGTTCGGCACTCTCAAGCCCCTCGTGGAATGCGTCAAGTCCGGCGTTCTCCGCGGCGCTGTGGCGATGGTCGGCTGCAACAACCCCAAGGTTCGCCCCGACACCGCACACATCGAGCTGATGAAGAAGCTGCTCGCAAACGACATCATCGTTGTCGTCACCGGCTGCTCCGCACAGGCTGCCGCAAAGGCCGGTCTGATGGATCCCTCTGCTGCAAAGTACTGCGGCGAAGGTCTGAAGCGTGTCTGCAAGCTGGTCGGCATCCCGCCCGTGCTCCACATGGGCTCCTGCGTTGATATTTCCCGTATGATGATCCTTGCGTCCGACATCGCCAAGGATTGGGGCATCAACATTTCCCAGATTCCGCTCTGCGGCTGCGCACCTGAGTGGATGAGTGAAAAGGCTGTCTCCATCGGTAACTATGTTGTTGCCACCGGTATCGACACCTACCTCGGCGTTGACCCCTACACCAAGGGCTCTGCCGAAGTCACCGAACTGCTCCAGGGCGAAACCGGCCTGTGCCAGCAGCTTGTTGAAGCACACTTCATCGTTGACACCGATCTCGATTCTCTCTGCAGCAAGATGATCAGCGCCATCGAAACCAAGCGTGCCGCGCTCGGAATCTGATAATCTGACAGCACAGAGGCGAATAAACTTATGAAAGTAGCAGTAACCGGTAAAGGCGGCGTGGGCAAAACAACGCTGTCCTCAACGCTGGCAAGGCTGTATGCCGCAGAAGGGCGCACCGTTCTGGCCGCCGATGTGGACCCGGACGCCAACCTCGGTCTCGCGCTGGGGCTGACGGAGGAAGAGGTCAACTCCATCGTTCCCGTCTCCAGAATGAAGGAGCTGGCCATGGAGCGAACCGCCGCGAACGAAAGCCGCACCTTCTACAAGCTGAACCCCTATGTTGCCGACCTGCCGGACAAGCTTGCCAAGGAGATCAACGGCGTCAAGCTGCTGGTCATGGGCACTGTCGACACCGGCGGCGGCGGCTGTGTCTGCCCCGGGCACGTGATGCTCAAGGCGCTGCTCTCCAGCATGGTCTTCCGGAAGGACGATGTTGTCGTCATGGATATGGAAGCCGGTCTGGAGCATCTGGGCCGCGGCACCGCAAGCATGGTGGATCAGTTCATTGTTGTCATCGAGCCGGGCGCCAGAAGCGTCCAGACCTACGAAAAGGTCAAGCAGCTCGCAGCCGATCTCGGCATCCACGAGGTCAACGTGGTCGCCAACAAGATCCGCAGCGAGGATGACCGCGAATTTATCCGTCAGCGCATCCCCGCAGAAAATCTGCTGGGCTTCATAAGCTACAACGCCGAAGTGATCGACGCAGACCGCCGCGGCGTGTCACCATACGACGTCAGCCCCGCAGCGGTGGAAGAGATCCGTCAGATCAAAGCGAAAATGGATCAAAAATTAAGGAGTAATTGAAAGGATCATATATCTATGGGATTGTTTGATACTGTATTCAGAGGCTCTGATGAGATGTTCGCAAAGGCCGAAGCCGATGTAAACGCCGTCGTAGCCGAGCTGGGCGAATC